>JAPPLJ010000072.1 GCA_028819475.1 Rhodospirillaceae bacterium | reverse complement strand
AGCGGAAACCGCTGGATTGAGCGGCGGTTTGTGACTATTCGCTATAATTCCCTATCTCTCGGATATCGAAAACGGGAAAAAACCGGGGTCGGTCAAGGCGTTGAAGCGTATTGCCGATGCGCTCGGCCTGACGGTGGACGACCTGATCTAGGCTTGCCCCCGCCGCGCCAGAAAGGAACCAGCCGTCGCGTCTATCGAACCCCGTGGCCGGGCGATCCGCGGGTGAACATCCAGAACGACAAGGGCAAGGCGAAACCGTATCAGGTCCGCCAGGTCATCAAGGCGATCGAGAAACTGGAGGGTATCGGATGATTGACCGTTACACCTACCGGATCACCTGGTCCTCCGAAGACGGGGAACATGTCGGCCTGTGCGCCGAGTTCCCGTCGCTGAGCTGGCTCGCCCCCACCCCGGAGAAGGCCCTGTCCGGCGTCAGGCGGCTGGTGCGCGGTATTGTGGCGGACGTGAAGGAATCCGGAGACGGCCCGCCGGAACCCTTGACGGACGACCGGCGCCCTACGCCGCCGCCCGGATCGCCGCCTTCTTTACCGCCTCGCCGACGAAGGGCTCGAAGCGGGTGAAGTTGTGCTCGAAGCGCCGGGCGACGTCGCGGGCCATGCTGTCGTAGGCGCCTTTGTCGGCCCAAGCGCTCTTCGGGTTGAGCACGTCGGTCGGCACGTCCGGGCAGGCCTGGGGCACCAGCACGCCGAAATTCGGGTCCGGCGCGACATTCACCGTCGCCAGCGTGCCGTCCAGGATCGCCCGGATCATGGCGCGGGTGTGGGCGATCTTCATGCGTTCGCCGACGCCGTAGGCGCCGCCCGACCAGCCGGTGTTGACCAGCCAGCATTTCGCGCCGTGGGTCTCGATCTTGTCGCCGAGCATCCGGGCGTAGACCGAGGGATGGCGCGGCATGAAGGGCGCGCCGAAGCAGGTCGAGAAGGTCGCCTGGGGCTCGCTGCCCACGCCTCTCTCTGTGCCGGCAACCCGGGCGGTGTAGCCCGACAGGAAATGGTACATTGCCTGTTCCGGCGTCATGATCGAAACCGGCGGCAGGACGCCGAAGGCGTCGGCCGTCAGCATGACGATGTTTTCGGCGTGGCCGCCGCGGCCGGTGCCGCTGGTGTTCGGGATGAAATCCACCGGATAGCTGGCGCGGGTGTTTTCGGTCAGTGTCGCATCGTCGAGGTCCGGTATCCGGGTTTCCGGATCGAGCACGACGTTTTCCAGCACAGTACCGAAGCGCCGGGTTGTCTCGAAGATTTCCGGTTCGGCCTCGGCGGACAGGCGGATCACCTTGGCGTAGCAGCCGCCTTCGAAATTGAATACGCCGTTGGACGACCAGCCGTGCTCGTCGTCGCCGATCAGCGTGCGCGACGGGTCGGCTGACAGCGTCGTCTTGCCGGTGCCGGACAGGCCGAAGAAGATCGCGGCGTCGCCGCGCGCGCCGATATTGGCCGAGCAGTGCATCGGCAGCACGTTGCGCTCCGGCAGCAGATAGTTGAGCACCGCGAAGACGGACTTCTTGATCTCACCGGCATATTCGCTGCCGCCGATAATCACCATGCGCTGGCTGAAATCGACCAGGATGAAAGTGCTGCTGTTCGTGCCGTCTTTTTCCGGGTCGGCCAGCACCGACGGCGCCTGGAGAATCGTGAACTCCGGCTCGAACCCGGCCAGCGCGTCGGCCGGCGGGCGGATGAACATGTGGCGCGCGAACAGGCTGTGCCAGGCGCATTCGGTGATCACGCGGACCCGCAGGCGATAATCCGGATCGGCGCCCGCGTAGCAATCCTGCACGAACACGTCGCGGTTCGACAGGTAATCGGCGATCCGCTCGCGCAGCCTGTCGAAGGCCGCGCGGTCGATCGGCTTGTTGACGGCGCCCCAATCGACCGAGTTTTCGGTTTCGGCGTCGCGCACGGTGAACTTGTCGTTGGGCGAGCGGCCGGTATGCTCGCCGGTCACGGCCACGAGCGGGCCGCCATGGGCCAGCCGGGCTTCGTTCCGCTGCAACGCCTGCTCGTACAACTCCGCCACGCCGAGGTTCCAGAACTCCGTCCCGCCGGTGCGGATGCCCTGTTTGTCGAGCCCGAAACGGCTTGCAACAGCTCCGGTCTGCGCCACCTTCAATCCTCCACCAGCGGCCGATGTCGTGAATGCCGGGCCTTTATCGGCGCCTCTGCGAAGCGCCCGAAACGGCCGTCGCCGACGCAGCGTGCCTGCGCAATTCGCCCCAGCCTTGCGGGAAAACTGCCAGCCCCGACGGCGCATTGCAACGCCTGTTTGCGTCGTGCGGGCGTTGCGGCAAAAGGAACGGAACCGCTTGTGTGGCGGTCAGGACGGCGGGCTGCCGGTGCGCGCCCGGCGGACCAGCGCGACCAGCGCCCTGCGGGCATCCTCCGGCGTGAGGACCGCGGCATCGAAGGCCAGGCGCGCGACCTCGCCGCCGTTGCGCAGGTCGATGCCCCAGGGATCGATCCCGGTCATCCGCCACGGCCCGGCCCGGCGGCCGAGCAGCCCGGTCGCGTAGGCCGCCACGGCATCGGCATGATCGTCGTTCATATGGGCGACGATTTCAGCTTCCGCGGCGCGCAGCGGATCCGCTTCCGCAAGGCCGGGCGGCCAGTCGGCGCCGTCGAAGGTGGAAATGCGCCCGAAGCCGCCGACCAGGTGCACGGCGCTGACCGTCATGCGGAAGAAATCGAAATCGCCGAAATCGGCATACCCTGCAGCTTCAGCGTGACGCGCCAGGAAGCGCGCCCGATGTGCGGGATTGTCGGACAGCGCGACTGTGCCGCGAACGGTGACGCGGTCGCCGGCCAGCGGGTCGGCCAACAGATCGGACGCCGCCGCATCGCGCCGCCCCTCGCCGGTCATCAGCAGCGCCGCGGCCGGATTCTCCGCCAGGTTCCTGCGGTGCCGGGCGAGGCGGGAGAGCAGGAGGATGGGCGACAAATCCCCGTCCAGAGCGACGGTCACGAGGGAAGCGTGCGGCGGGCCGCCGTCCGGATCGAGCGTCGCCAGGCTGGCGACGGCGCTGGCGCGCGCCAGTTCCCGGGCGAAATCGAGATCGTCGCCGCTCATTGGCGCTCGGCCGGCGTTGTGTCGGGTGCACCCTGGGGCGGCGACCCGGTTCTCCGGGGCATGATCTTTTCGATGATGGCCGAGGCGTCGTTCGCCGACAGGACGCGCGCCTTCACGGTGATTGCGCCGGCCTGCTCGAAGGTCAGCGTAATCCGCACGGTGCCGCCGACGCTCAGGATGCCGCGCAGCCCGACCAGCCTGAGGTGAGACGCCGCTGCCGTCAGTTCGGTCGCCGTTCTCGCGGGCGCGGGGATGGCGTCGACCCGGCCGGTATCCCAGGTGCCGCTCCCGGGTACGGGGCCGCGCAGTTCGACGCGCTTGGAGAGCGGCGTCGATGCGTCGATCAGTGCGTCGGCGCTCTCGCCGGCGTTGTCGATCCTGAGATAGGCCGCGCCGTTGCGCTTCGTCGACTGGTGCGCCCAGACATCGCCGACCGTCAGGTCGCCCAGCCGGTAGACCGCCGGTTGCCCGGTCTTTTCCGGCGCCGACGGATCCGCAGGCTGCTGTGCTTGCGCCAGCGCCGCCGGCGCCGCGGCGGCGAGTCCCGATACGCCGGCCGCGAGGACGCAAACCGCGATCGCGGCGAGGGCGGCGGACCTGCCCGCCACCGGCCCGGCCAACGATGCGTCGAATTCTCGGAATGGGTCTGCCATCGGTCAACCCGGCCTGCTCTCGGCCAAACCGTGCCCGGGACGGGCCGGAGAGGATTCACCGGCCGGCCGGTGAATGGTAGGGTAACCGAATCCGCGATCGCGCACCGCCGCAAAATCGCCCGACTTGGGGATAAGATTGGCCGTTGTCGCGGCTCGCTGCGGCGGCGCCAGCCGAAATACGCCCGAAACCCGGCCCGGAGCTGGTCACGAGAATCAACCGAGCGGAACGCCGATGAAACACACGATCGCCGTGGTCGACGACGACCGCAATATCCTGACCTCGGTCTCGATCGCGCTCGAAAGCGAAGGTTTCGAGGTCCGGACCTACAAGGACGGCGCCGAAGCCCTCGCCGGCATTTCCGCCCGTCCGCCGGATCTTGCCATCCTGGACATCAAGATGCCGCGCATGGACGGCATGGAACTGCTGAACCGCATCCGCAACCAGTCGCGCCTGCCGGTCATTTTCCTGACGTCGAAAGACGACGAGATCGACGAGGTGCTCGGCCTGCGCATGGGCGCTGACGACTACATCACCAAGCCCTTCTCCCAGCGGCTGCTGATCGAGAGGATCCGCGCCGTCCTGCGCCGGGCCGAAGCGGAGGCCGCAGGCCCCGAGGCGGACACGGTCATCGTCCGCGGCCCGCTGGTCATGGACCCGGACCGGCACCGCTGCACCTGGCACGACGAGCCGGTCCAGTTGACCGTTACGGAATTCCTGCTTCTCCAGTCGCTCGCCCAGCGCCCCGGCCATGTCAAGAACCGGGACCAGCTGATGGACGCCGCCTATGGCGAAAACATCTATGTCGACGACCGCACCATCGACAGCCACATCAAGCGGCTGCGCAAGAAGTTCAAGACCGTCGACGAGGGCTTCGACAGGATCGAAACGCTTTACGGAATCGGCTACCGTTACGCCGAAACCTGAGGGCGCCGGCACCGCCGCGCGCCACGGCAGGGTGCAATGCCGGACGATTCGGGACTGAAATCGGCAGGGGTTTACGGCACGGCACCGGCGGCGCGCCGGTCCGCATCGTTATTCTCTGCCGGGGAGCCGGAACGGGAAGACGGCCGCCACAGCCCCGGCGCGTTCGGCCGCCGGCGGTTTTCCCGGCTCACCCTGCGCATCCTGGCCATCGGCATCTTCCCTCTGGCCACGATTTTCGGCGGACTGATGTATCTCGGCGTCTACGAGCGCAGCCTGGTCGACGGGCGGCTTCTGGCGCTCGGCACCGAAGCCCGGATGATCGCCGGGGCCCTGGGCGAAACCGCCGTGCCGCCAGGCGATCCGGAGACCACCGAGATCGAGATCGAAACCGCCCGCAACGTGCTGCGCCGGCTTGTGCGGCCGACCCGGGTGCGTGCCCGGCTGTTCAGCCGCGACGGCGTGCTCATCGCCGACAGCCGGGCGCTGCTGGAGCGCGGCGGGGCGGTCAGACAGGAAACCCTGCCCCCGCCTGAAGGACCGAGCCGGGTCCTGGGAGTCCTGACCGACGTCTACGACTGGTTTTTCTTCCTCCTTTCCCAGGGGCGCGACCGGGCCGCCGTCTACCGGGAAACGCCGTATGAAAGCGCCGCGGACTATGAGGAAGTCCGGCGGGCGCTGGACGGCGACGACGCCAGCATGGTGCGGGTGTCGGAACGCGACCGGCTGATCCTGTCCTTTGCGATCCCGGTCCAGCGCTACAAGAACATCTACGGCGCGCTGATGCTGTCGATCTCCAGTGCCGGGATCGACCGGTCTGTCAGGGAGGTGCGTCAGGATATCGTCCAGGTCTTCGGCATCGTCTTCATTCTGTCGCTGCTGCTCTCCTTCTATCTGGCGCGCGCCATCTCGCAGCCGATCGCCCGCCTCGCCGCGGCTGCAGACCGGATGCGGCAGCTGCGTACCCGGTCGGCGGCCATACCGGCCTTTCCGGACCGCCGCGACGAGATCGGCGACCTTTCGGCGGCGCTGGGCGACCTGACCACCGAACTGTTCGACCGCATGGACGCCATCGAACGCTTCGCCGCCGACGTTTCGCACGAATTGAAGAATCCGCTGTCGTCGCTGCGCAGCGCGGTGGAAACGGCGGCGCGGATCGACGATCCGGAAAAGCAGAAGCGCCTGATGGCCGTCATCGAACAGGATGTCGACCGGCTCGATCGGCTGATCACCGACATCGCCAACGCGTCGCGCCTCGATGCCGAACTGGCCCGTCTTGCACCCGGTCCGGTCGATCTGCGGCAGCTGCTCCACACCCTTGCGGCGGTCTACCGGACGACGGCGAAGGACGGCGCGGCGGAAATCCGCCTCGACCTGCCCGAAAGCGGCAGCCTCATCGCCCAGGCGGTCGAGGACCGGCTGGTCCAGGTGCTCCAGAACCTGGTTGCCAACGCGGATTCCTTCTCACCGCCGGACGGAACCATCCGGATCGCGGCGGCGGCCGGGAAGAGCAGCGTGACCGTGACGGTCGAGGATGAGGGGCCCGGCATCGCCCCGGGCAAGGAAGAAGAGATATTCGAACGCTTCTATTCCGAACGGCCCGCGGGCGAAGCCTTCGGCCAGCATTCCGGCCTGGGGCTGAGCATCAGCCGGCAGATCGTCGAGGCGGTCGGCGGCGCGCTTCGGGCCGAGAATATTCCGGGCCCGGACGGATCGGTCCGCGGCGCGCGGTTTACGATCACCCTGCCCCGCCTGTCCAGCGCCCGGATGCCCGGGAATGGCGGAAACGGCGTGACGGCCTGAGGCGCCGTCCTTCGGGTTTCGTCCGAACACGGCGCAGGCCGTGACCGTGGCGGGACATCCGGGCTAGCGCCAGGGCAGCAGGCCCGGGTCGATCGCGACGGCGACGATGACGGGCAGGACGGCAAAGGCCAGCAGCGTGGAGACGAACACGACCCCGGCGACCGCCTCCGGATTGCGTTCGTAATAGGACGCCCAGAGATAGTTGAACACCGCCGCCGGCATGGCGCACTGGATCAGCAGCACGCCGCGCGCCAGATCCGGCAGACCGAGCGCCGCGCCCATGCCCAGGCCGATCGCAACCCCGATCGCGATGCGCACCACGGCGTAGAACAGGCTCTTGCCGAGGCCGCTCACGCGCAGGCTGGCCAGCGACACGCCCATCGCGATCAGCATGAGCGGAATAGCGAAGCCGCCGAGCAGTTCGAAGGCATTGGCGAGCGCCCTCGGCATCGGCCAGTCGAGCGAATTGAGCACCAGCGCAAGCCCGATGGCCCAGATGACCGGCGACAGGATCGCCGTTTTCAGCGAGAACCGGCCGGCGACGATGAACTGGCCGACGGTGAACTGGCCGACGGCGCCGACGGCGAAATAGGCGATGGCGAGCGCCAGTCCGGGTTCGCCGAAGGCGAACAGGCACAACGGCAGGCCCAGGTTGCCGGCGTTGGCGAAACCGAGCGGCGGGCCGTAGGTGCGGAAATCGTCCCCGGTCAGGCGGGTGAGCGCAAAGGCGATCACGAAAAAGACGAATATGGAAAGGAACGCCGCCCCGGTCATGGTCCAGAAGGCGTCGCTCTCGAGGCGCAGGCCGGTCAGCGTCGCGACGATCAGGCAGGGCGTGCCGATGTTGGTTACCAGCCGGGTCACCATCCGGGTGTCGAACGGCCGGCCCGTGCGGGCCCAGCCGTAACCGATTCCGGCGCAGATCAGCACCGGCAGGATAACCTCGATCAGACGCAGCAGCATGGCAGCCTGTTACGCGACGGCGGCATGCCGGTAAAGGGCGGCAACCTGCCCCCTTTTCCGCGCCCGGACCGCCGTGCAAGCGTTTCGGTCATGACGAACGATCCTTTACGCAGCCGTGGCGCGCCGACAATCGACCGGAAATCCGCCTGAACCCGCCGCCCCGCCGGCGGGCAAGGGAAGCGGCGCGCAGGAAGCGGCGCTGCACGCGACCTGCGTCGCAATCGACGGGCGCGGCGTCGTGCTGACCGGCGAGAGCGGCGCCGGCAAGTCGGCGCTGGGGCTTCAGTTGATCGACGGCGGCGCCATGCTGGTGTCAGACGACGTCACGGTCCTGAGCCGCGAAGGGCCGCGGCTGATCGCGCGGGCGCCCGACCGCGGCGCCGGGCTGATCGAAGCGCGCGGCAACGGCATAATGCGGCTGGCCTTCGTCGACCAGGCGCCGATCGCCTTTTTCGTCGAGGTCGGCGCGCTCTCCGGCGAGCGCCTGCCCGAGCCGGCGTACCGGACGGAACTGGGCGTATCGGTGCCGCTGCTGCGCGCCGATCCGGGGAATCCGGCCTCGGCCGCGCTGATCCGGCTTGCTGTCGTCCACGGCCCGCCGCATATTCCCGACCGGGTTTAGGCCGGGGTCCAGGCGGCCGCGCGTCTGCGACCGGAAAGGACCGGAAGGGTGCATCGCTTCGGTCCATGACGAAGCCTCGCAACAGTCGGGAACAGGCGCCCGCCGGCAAGTCGCCGGGGCCGCGGCTGCTCGTGCTGGTCACCGGCTTGTCCGGCGCCGGAAAGTCGACCGCGCTCGCCGCGCTCGAAGACATCGGTTTCACGGTCGTCGACAACCTGCCGCTCGCCATGCTCGACGGGTTCGTCGGACCCGGCGGCACGGATCGCAAAGGACACCGCAAAGGACAGGGCGAGCAGCCGGTCGCCCTGGGAATCGATGTCCGGGCACGGGATTTCGATACGGCGGCCATGGAAGCTGCCGCACGGCGCATCCTGGCGCGCACCGATATCGACGCCCGGCTGATTTTTCTGGACTGCGCCGATGATATTCTGGTGCAGCGTTACTCCGAAACCCGCCGCCGTCATCCGCTGGCCCGCGAGCGGCCGGTGCTGGACGGCGTCCGCCTCGAACGGCAGATGATCGCGCCGCTGCGCAGCCTCGCCGACCCGGTCATCGACACCACGGACGAGACCGTCAACACCCTGCGCCGGCGGGTGCAGGACCGCTTCCCGGACGGCGGCGGGCGGCAGCTGTCGGTCTTCGTCGAGAGTTTCGGCTACGGCCACGGCGTCCCGCGCCACGCCGACCTGGTTTTCGACGTCCGTTTCCTGCGCAATCCCCACTATGTCGAGAGCCTGCGGCCGACCACCGGACTGGACGCGCAAACCGGCGACTACATCGCCGGCGATCCGGATTTCCAGCCGTTTTTCGACCGACTGACCGACATGCTGGCTCTTCTGCTGCCGCGCTATCGCGCCGAGGGGAAGAGCTATCTCACCATTGCCGTCGGCTGCACCGGCGGGCGCCACCGGTCGGTCTATGTTGCGCAACGCACGGCGGCCTGGCTGGCCGGCCGGGACTGGCCCTACACCCTGCGCCACCGCGACCTGGGCCGGGACGGCCCGGGACGGGACGACCACGAGGATTATCCGGCGCATCCGGCATGACGGCTCGCTTCCACCGCGACGGGACATGGACTAATCTTCGCCGCCTGAGAAGACCGAAGGAGCGCCCATGATCGGGTTGGTTCTGGTGACCCACGGCCGGCTGGCGGAAGAGTTTCTCGCCGCCCTGGAACATATCGTCGGACCGCAGGAGCAGACGGCGGCCGTCTGCATCGGCCCGGACGACGATATGGAACAGCGCCGCAGCGACATCCTCCGGGAGGTCGAGGCGGTCAACTCGGGCGACGGCGTCGCGGTGCTCACCGACATGTTCGGCGGGACGCCGTCGAACCTCGCCATTTCGATCATGGAACCGGCGAAGGTCGAGGTGCTGGCCGGGATCAACCTGCCGATGCTGATCAAGCTGGCGGCGACGCGGGGCGAAGAAGGTCCGGGCGAAAACGATCTGAAGGCCGCCGTGACCGCCGCCCAGGAAGCCGGGCGCAAGTATATCAACATCGCGTCGGCCCTGTTGAGCGACAAGGACTGAGCGCGGTCCGGCAACGCAAATGCCACTCCGGACCGCGCAGATCGTCAATCGCAAGGGACTGCACGCGCGCGCCGCCGCCGCCTTTGCCAGGACGGCGGGGCACTTCGCCTGCGATGTCCGGGTTTCGCGCAGCGGGACGACGGTTTCCGGCCATTCCATCATGGGGCTGATGATGCTGGCGGCGGCGCAGGGCACGACGATCGATATCCGCGCCGAAGGTCCGGACGCCGGCACCGCGCTCGATGCCCTGGAAAGGCTGATCGCCGGCGGTTTCGGCGAGGGGCCGGGATAGGCCGGAATTTAGGGTGTCCGCTTTCAAATTTCTCCGACATGCACTAGCGTAAACGGTGCAATCCGAACGGCCAATGCTGTGGGGGGATTGAAAATGGCTACCGAAACTGACAGCGCTGCGTCCGGCAAACCCTGGTTGAAGACATATCCCGAAGGCGTCGACTGGCAGGCGCCGCTCGATATTACGCCCCTGTGGGAAAATCTCGACGGCGCCGTCGCCCGCTTTCCCGATCTCAACCTGCTCGATTTCCTCGACCGCAAGTTCACCTACCGCCAGATCGGCGACCTGGTGAACCGCGCGGCGAAGGGTTTTCAGGACATCGGCGTCGGCAAGGGCGTGAATGTCGGCCTGTTCCTGCCGAACTGCCCGCAATTCGTCGTCTGCTACTACGGCATCCTGAAGGCGGGCGGTACGGTGGTGAACTATTCGCCGCTCTATTCGGAACCCGAGCTGGAATACCAGATCGAGGATTCGCACACCGACATCATGGTCACCCTGAATGTCGAGGCGCTCTATCCCAAGATGGCCAGCCTGCTGCCGAAAACGCGGCTGAAGAAGCTGGTGATCGGCACCATCGCCGAAGTGCTGCCCTTCCCGAAGAGCCTGCTCTATCCGCTCGTCAAGCGGAAGGAGATCTCGAAGGTGCCGCAGGACGACAGCCACGTCCGATTTGCCGACCTGACGGCCAATAGCGGCGACTTTGCGCCGGCCGAGGTCGATCCGCAGGAAGACGTCGCCGTGCTGCAGTATACCGGCGGCACCACCGGCGTTTCCAAGGGCGCCATGCTGACCCACGCCAACCTGATGGCGAACGTCCAGCAGGCCTATCTGTGGAACACCTCCATGGAGGAAGGCAAGGACGTGTTCATGGCCGTCCTGCCCTTCTTCCACGTCTTCGCCATGACCTCGGTGATGAACCTGTCGATCCGCTCCGGCGCCGAAATGATCGTCCATCCGCGCTTCGTGCTCGACGACGTCATGCGCGACATCGACAGGAAGAAGCCGACCGGCTTCCAGGGCGTGCCGACCATGTACAACGCCATGTCGAACCATCCGAAGATCGCGCAGTTCGATCTCCGGTCGATCAAGGCCTGCATTTCCGGCGGCGCGCCCCTGCCGGTCGAGGTCAAGGCCCAGTTCGAGGGCCTGGCCGGCTGCACGGTCATGGAGGGCTACGGCCTGACGGAGTGCGCGCCGAGCGCCGCCTGCAATCCGCTGGAGGGCGTCAACAAGGCGGGCTCCATCGGCATGCCGCTGCCCCATACGGAGCTCGTCATCACCGACCGGGAGGACCCGCACAAGATTCTCGGCATCGGCGAGGACGGCGAGATCTGCATCAAGGGCCCGCAGGTGATGAAGGGCTACTGGAACCGGCCCGAGGCGACCGCCGACACCATCGTCGAGGGCCGGCTGCGCACCGGCGACGTCGGCTATATGGACGAGGACGGCTACACCTTCATCATCGACCGCATGAAGGACCTGATCCTGTGCGGCGGCTTCAACGTCTATCCGCGCCATGTCGAGGAAGCGGTCTACCAGCACCCGTCGGTGGAAGAGGTGACGGTAATCGGCATCCCGGACGACTATCGCGGCGAGAGCCCCAAGGCCTTCGTCAAGCTGAAGGAGGGGGCCGAACCGGTCGACGAGGCCGGCATGATCGAGTTCCTCAAGGAACGGCTCGGCAAGCATGAGATTCCGGGTGCGGTCGAGTTCCGCACCGAACTGCCGAAAACCCTGATCGGCAAACTGTCGAAAAAGGAACTGGTGCAGGAGGAACGCGAAAAATACGAGGTGCGGAAGGCGGCGGACTAGGCCGGCCGGAGCGTCGTGTGTCGGTTTGAAAGAACAGGGTATGCGGCGGCACGAAAACGCTCGTCTCTCCGCACCCTTCCCCGGGGGTTTTGGGGGGGGGGCCCGGGGGGGGCGCGGGGGGGGGGGGGAGGGGGGGGGGGGGGGGGGGGGGGGGGGGGGGGGGGTGGGGGGGGGGGGCGGGGGCCGGCGGGGGGGGGCGGGGGGGGGCGGGGGGGGGGCGGGCGGGGGGGGGGGGGGGGGGGGGGGGGGTGCGGCGGGGGGGTGGGGG
>JAPPLJ010000071.1 GCA_028819475.1 Rhodospirillaceae bacterium | reverse complement strand
GGCGTCGCGCCCGACGATCCCCGTCGCGCGGTTGCCGCCGTCGAGGCCACCCTCTACCGCCGCCTCGACCGGAACCATACATGGACGTCCCGCGCCTCGGCGGAGGCCGGAGCCGCGAAGCTGCTGACCGGCGCAGCGGCTCCGGACGGCGGCCCCGCCGGACCCTGGGCGGTCGAAGGCGCCGTCCAAGCCGGCGGCGCCGAGCCCTTCGAGGGCGGCGTTCAGCCCATGGGCGCGGCCGCCATGGAGGCCTTCCTTGCGGAAGAGCTTGCGCGCTTCGCCGGCGAAGCGCCGGCGTCCGACCTAGCCTTGCCGCCTCTCGCCGAAGACGAGATCGGGCACGCCGTTGCCGAGTACGAACGCGGCCGGCCGCACCGCCTCACCGGTCCGCAGAAAGCCGCCATCGCGCGCGCCTTCCGGCACCGGCTGACGGTGCTGGGCGGCTATGCCGGCTCAGGGAAGACGACCTCGCTGCGCGGCATCTGCGAGCTCGCGGACCGCTTCGGGCGCGACACCGTGCTGATCGCGCTCTCGGGCCGTGCGGCGCAGCGCATGGCCCAGTCGACCGGCAGGCCGGCGATGACCATCGCCCGCTTCCTCAAGGAGACCTCCGGCGACGGGGGCATGCCCCTGCATGCGGGCAACATCGTCATCGTCGACGAGGCGTCCATGGTCGACCTTCCCCTGCTCTGGCAGGTGGTCAGACGCATCGGCGACGCCTCCCTCGTTCTGGTCGGCGACCCCGCGCAGCTTCCTCCCATCGGCTTCGGCCTGACCTTCCACGTGCTCATCGAACATCCCGCCATCCCGAAGACCGTCCTCGACCGCGTGATGCGCCAGTCGGCCGAGACCGGCATACCGGTCGTGGCCGAGGCCATCCGAAACGGCCGCCGCCCGGAGCTCGGCCGCTTCCGCGGCCTGGCGCCGGGGGTGACGTTCATCGACGCTGCCCCGGAGGAGGCGTTCGACGTCATCTTCGATGCCGGCGCGCGGCTCGCCAAGGACGGACTGCGCCGGGGCGACGCTCAGATCGTCGCGCCGGTCAACGCAGGACCGGCGGGCATCCTCGCCGTCAACCGGCGCTTCCACGAGATGCGAATGCAGGGCAGCGCCCATACGCCCCGCCTCGTTCCCGGCCGCGCCGACATCGCCGAAGGCGATCCCGTCATCTGGACCCGCAACGACTACGAGCGCGACCTCATGAACGGCTCGACCGGCCGAATCGTCGAAGCGCACCGGGACCATGCGAGGGCGGTCATCGACAGCCAGGAGCATCGGCTGGGCCCTGCCGACGCTGGCAACATCGAGCTCGCCTACGCGATCTCCGTGCACAAGGCGCAGGGCTCGCAGTGGCCGCTGGTGATCGTGCCCGTCTACCGATCCAGAATCCTCGACAGAACGCTGATCTACACCGCGGCGACGCGGGCCTCGCAGCAGGTCGTCTTCGTCGGAGACCGAAACGTCTTCGACGCCGCCGTTGCAATGGCGCCGAGGAATCTGGAGCGTGACATCACCCTGGCGTCACGCTTGAGATCGATCGGGCAATGACCTCGTTCAGCCATCAGCCCATGGCTGGAAGCCTGCTTACAGCCATGACAGCCCCCCGTCGCGTGGCCGGCGGCGGGTCACCCGAAGGGCCGTAGCGCAGCGGAGGAGCCGCCCGCGGCTTGACGCGCTGCCGGCCTCGCGACACCTGCCGGCTGGCCCCACCGCGCCCCGACCGCCTCCATCCCGCACGACCCCGATCGCCACTACGCCCCGGCGGCTTCCAACGCCGGCGCTCGCCCGGTCACAGCCGGTCTCCCGTCGCGTGCGATCCGTGAGGTCGTCGGCCAACCGTCGGGCACCGCGGCGCCTGTCTTGGCAGAGGTGGAGAGTGGCTGGAGGAGGGTGAACGGAGAAGGGCGGGGAGAGAGCTCCCGGCCCGCTTCGTTCCGCAACCATCGTCAGAAACTCGGATGAAAAGGAGACGATCATGAGCTTCGGGATGAACAGGGCTGAGCTCATCGGACGCTTGGGCGCCGATGCGACCATCACCAATCTCGCGTCCGGCGGGCGCGTGGCCAACCTGTCGGTCGCGACCGACGAGGGATACGTCGACAAGAGCGGCGAGCGGGTCGATCGCGTGGAATGGCACAAGGCCGTGACCTTCCAGAACGGCCTGATCGACATGCTCGGAAAGCACGCGAAGAAGGGGCGCCTGGTCTACGTCAGCGGCAAGCTCCAGACCCGCAGGTGGCGGAAGGAGGGCGAGGACAGCGACCGCTTCTCCACCGAGATCCTGCTGGTGCCCGGTTCGCGGATCCAGTTCCTCGAGCGCCCGAACGGCGCCGCTGCCACCCAGAGCGACGCGCCGCCG
>JAPPLJ010000070.1 GCA_028819475.1 Rhodospirillaceae bacterium | reverse complement strand
GGGGGAAGTGGCCGAGCGCAGCGAGGTCGATGGGGGTGCCGTGCCTGTAGGGCCGAGCCTGTGACGCTACTCCACCCCCACCTGTCCCTCCCCCTCTGCAGAGGGGGAGGGACAGGAAAGCGTCCGTTGGCGGATAGTTGCGGCTGTTCGCAGAGGAGTCCCTTCGGGGAGGGGGGCCGCCTGGCATTCCTGCGGTTCTTCGCGGAGGAATTCAGTTGGAGGGGGATTCCGGCGGCGCCCCTGCGGGGGTGTGTACCGGTGTCAGGAAATATCATTTTTTGTCAGGCAGGTTGCCGGCGCGCAGCGGCAGCCGGGCGCGCCTTGCGCTACTTGCCGCCCGTGTCCGGGTCCACCGCCACCGTTTTCATCGGATAATGCCGGTTGCCGCCGGTGAAGGGCGGCAGTGTATGGAAATCGGCGCGCATGTCCTGCATCACCGATGAACTCATCGCCGCCTTGAGCGCGTCGCCGTCGTCGAACACCACCTTGTTGCGCTGCATGTGGTCGATGCGCGGCCAGGGCAGGGCGCCGCACCAGTCGAGGCGCGAACAGACCTCGACCTCGCGGATCGCCGGGAAGGTCGCCATGATCCGCGTGTGGTTCGCCAGATAGTGCGCCAGCCACGCGCTCACGTCCTCCGCCTCGCCGGGATAGTGGACCAGATAGGTGCAGTACGGCTCGCCCGGCGGCGTGCGGAATTCCGGATCGGGGACGGGGAAGGCGCGGGCCAGCATGGCCTGCTGTTCGCGCGCGGCGCCGGCGAGCGAGGGCAGCGCATCGGGCGCCGCCAGCGCGTGAAGGTGGCCGTCCGGCGCGAGCGCACTTTCCAGATCCTCGATGTCCTCGAAATAGAGCTGCAGCGCGAGCTGCGGCGCCACGCCGTCGTCGAAATAGAGATCGCGCACGTCCCAGGGGGTGAAGACGAGGCCCTTCGACAGACCGTGCGTCGACCGGACGACCTCGCAGACGAAGCGGAAATCCGCGTCCGACACCTGCATGGAGGCGTCGTCCGGGTCGTGAATGAAGGCAAACCAGGCAAACCGCATGGCGCGCGTCTAGCCGAAATGGGCGCGCCGGACAAGCGGCGCTACTTGCTCACGCTCTCCAGGTAATCGACCACGTCCTTGCGGAATTTCTCTTTCTTGTACTTGTTGGCCATCTTGTTGCTGACCCGTTTCTTGCCGAGATACTTCTGCAGGAACTTCTTGGGGTGCTTGAGATAGCCCATCAGGTTTTCCCGGTTCCACACCAGGCCCTTTTCCGCCGCCTGCTTCAGTCCCTTCGAATAGCGGAATTTCGGCATCGTGCCGGCCTTGCGCCCGTAGATTTTGTGCAGCGACGGACCGGTCAGCTTCTTGCCTTCGGTCAGCGAATGACAGGCCTTGCAGCGCTTGAAGTTCTTCTTGCCCCTTACGGCATCGGCCGCGGTCGGCCCCGACAGACCGGTCAGGGCGAGGGCGACCGCAACGGTCAGCGTCAGGACGAATTTCATGGCGGCAGGCTCCGCTGGCAGACGTTCGGCCCCGGAAATATCAGGACATAGCCTTCGTCTGCAACCGTCGGGCCTTTGCAGGCCCTCCCGGGCGCCCGACGCCTTACTTGCTGATGACTCCACAGGCAATGCGCGCGCCGGCGGCGCCGGCCGGATCCGTCCGGTAGTCGTCGGGCCCGGCATGGATCACGATTGCCGCGCCGTCGCCGTCGAACAGGGCGGGGCCGAGTTCGAGGAGGGTGTTCAGAATCTCGATCTCCAGGCTGCCGGAGGCCCGGACATGGATGTTGGGCATGTCGCCGGCGTGCATGCCTTCGCTGTTGTCGAAGCCGTGTTTCTTGCCGTCCGGATTGAAATGGCCGCCCGCCGATTTGAATGGCGGCGTGCATTTTCCGATGGCGTGGACGTGGAAGGCGTGGGCGCCGGGCGGCAGGTTCGACAGTCTCGCGTGCAGCAATGTGCCTTGATGCGTCCGGCGCAGCGAGACTTCGCCGACCGATTCGCCCTTTGCATTCTTCATCGCAGCGCGGGCCCGGTCCGTTGCCGACGCCGATTGGAACCCGGCAACGGCCACCGCAATACCGGCCACAGCGATTGCTGAAATTATCTTTCTCATGGGTATGCCCTTCCCGATGCGATAGGTATTCGGTTGCCAAACTACCATTGAGACCGGTTTCGCTGCGAATTGCGTTTCGCCGCTCCGGTCCGAATGGGCGCCGATACTGCGGCCCGCCGGCTATTGACGGACTCAAGACGGTTTTCGATGAATTCTCCCGTGATTGAATCTTTGCCGAATTCCCCATTTCCGGCAGGTGTCCGGTAGCGGAAAGATGCCGATGACTTTCGATGCGATCGTGGTGGGCGCGGGGTTTGCCGGCCTCTATGCCCTCTACAGGTTGCGCGCGCGCGGATACACCGTGTGCGTGCTCGAGGCCGAGGCGGGCATCGGCGGCACCTGGTACCGCAACCGCTATCCGGGCGCGCGGTGCGACATCGAGAGCCTGCAATATTCCTATTCGTTTTCCGACGACGTGCAGCAAGCGTGGACCTGGACCGAACGCTATGCCTCGCAGCCGGAAATCCTGCGCTATATCCGGCATGTGGCGGACAGGTTCGATCTGCACCGCGATATCCGGCTCAACGCCCGGGTTACGGCCGCAACGTTCGACGAGAACAGGGGCCGTTGGGCGATCGAGACGGAGACCGGCCCATGCTACGACGCTACCTTCTGCATCATGGCGACGGGATGCCTGTCGGTCCCGATCGTTCCGGAAATACCGGGGCTGGCCGCGTTCGCGGGCGATCTCCACAGAACGGCGGACTGGCCGCGCGGCGGGGTCGATTTCAGCGGCCGCCGCGTCGGCATCGTCGGCACGGGATCGTCGGGGATCCAGACCATTCCGATCGTCGCCCGGGCGGCGGACCGGCTCACGGTTTTTCAGCGCACGGCGAACTATGTCATCCCGGCCCACAACCGGCCGCTGGCTCCGGCCGAGCAGGCCGAATGGAAAAGCGACTACCCGGCACGCCGCGCCGCCGCGCGCCGGACGCGCAACAACGCCCTGATGGAACACAATTCGCGTCCGGGTGCAGGCATGACGCCCGAAGAGCGGCAGGAAATTCTCGAAGCGCGCTGGCGCCTCGGGGGCCTGACATTCAGCTACGGATTTCCGGACCAGGCGACGGACCGGCGGGTGAACGAGGCCGCTGCCGACTTCGTGCGGCGCAAGATCGCCGGGACGGTCCGCGATCCGGAGACCGCCCGCAAGCTCATGCCGCGGGACCATCCGGTCGGCTCCAAGCGGCTGTGCGTCGATACCGGATATTTCGAGACGTTCAACCGGCCCAATGTCCAACTCGTCGATCTGCGCGACGAGCCGCTTCTGACGGTCGAACCGGAGGGCGTGCGAACCGAACGGGCGCTCTACCCGCTCGACGCCCTGATCCTGGCGACCGGCTTCGACGCCATGACCGGGGCGATTCGGCGAATCGATCCCAAAGGCCGGGGCGGCCGAAGCCTGAGCGAAAAGTGGAATGTCCGGCCCTCCACGCTGCTCGGCCTCGCCGTGGCCGGCTTTCCCAACCTGTTCATCGTCACCGGCCCGGGCAGTCCCTCGGTGCTCAGCAACATGGTCACGTCGGCCGAACAGAATGTCGACTGGATCGCCGATTGCCTGGACTATCTGCGCGCCAACGGTTTCGCCGCGATCGAGGCGCTCCAGGAAGCAGAGGACATCTGGTTCGAAGAGGTCGCCGCCGCATCGGCGCGCACCCTCCTGCCGGAGGGCGATTCCTGGTATGTCGGCGCCAACGTTCCCGGCAAGCCGCGGGTCTACATGCCCTATCTGGGCGGCGTGCCGGCCTATCTCGACGCGTGCGGGAAAGCGGCGGCAGACGGCTACTGCGCTTTCGCCCTGACCCCTGCGGAAGCCGCCGCCGGGCAGGCGCGGGCGGCGTCCGAAGCGGTCTGACGGCGGCGGAGGTTGCGGAATCGGGGCGTTCCTGACAGGAAGGCCCCATGGCGCAGCTCGATTACCGCCCGTTCGTCCCCGGGCCCGGGGAAACCCGGATCGCCGGCGCGACGGCGGAAGCGCATACGGCCGCGCGGCTGGCCTCGCCGCGGCCGCAGCAGCTCTTCGCCGAATGGGCGGCGCTGGCGGACGAGCCCTTCTACGGCCTCACCAACGACGGGCGGAAGCGCGAGGGCCTGTTCGCCCTGAAGCCGGAGGGCGCGCCAGTCGAGGCCATGGCGGCGGCGGCGTGGCGCCTGCTCGACGCCCTGACGCCGGCGGAACGGACGCGGGCGCTCCATCCGGTCGGCTCGCCCCTGTGGCACAAGTGGCAGAACACCGAGATGCTGGTCGAGGAACACGGCCTGCGCCTGGAGAAGGCCGCCGGGCCGGTGCGCGCCCTTGCCATGGCGGTGGTGCGGGCGAGCCTGAGCGAGGCCGGCTATGCGGCGGGCGAGGGCGTCATGCGGCTCAACGCCTTTCTCGGCGAGGTGCTGGGCGCGCCCGGCGTGCTGAACGAATGGAGCTACACCTTCTGCCTGTTCGGCGAACCCTCGACCGCCGACCCCTGGGGCTGGCAGCTGTTCGGCCATCACCTGTCGCTCAACTGCCTGGCGCTCGGCGGGCAGATGGTGCTGACGCCCGCTTTCCTCGGCGCCGAGATCACCGGCGCCGACACCGGGCGCCACGCCGGCCTGCGCCTGTTCCAGGATCATGAGCGCCGCGGCCTCGACCTGATGAAATCCCTGCCGGCGGCGCAGCGGGAGAAGGCGGTCGTCGGCCGGTCGATCCTGGGCGACGGCCTGCCCGAGGGCCGGCGCCATTTCGCCGACCATATGCATCTGGGCGGCGCCTACCGGGACAACCGCATCGTGCCCTACGAGGGGCTGGACGCCGGATCGATGAAAGCCCGGCACCGGCAGATGCTGACCGACCTCGCCGGCGACTATCTCTCGATGCTGCCGGACGGGCCGCGCCAGGCGCGCCTGGAGGAGTTCGGGCGTCACCTGGGCGAGACGCATTTCTGCTGGATCGGCGGCACGGGCGAGGCCGACGCCTTCTACTACCGCATCCAGAGCCCGGTCGCGTTCATCGAGTTCGACATGCACAGCGGCGTCTTCCTGACCAACCGGGAGCCGACGAAGTTCCACGTCCACACCATCGTGCGCACGCCCAACGGCAACGACTACGGCATCGACCTGCTGCGCCAGCACTACCGGCGGTCGCACGGCGGCGGGGAGCATCGACAATGTCGCTGATGAATGACCCAAACCCCCATTTGCCACCCCGGACGGAGCGCAGCGACGATCCGGGGTCCAGGGGCGCACGGACAGGCCGTGCCGGCGACTCTGGACCCCGGCTCTCCCTTCGGTCGGCCGGGGTGGCAATATGGGAGTTCGCGGGAATAGTCGGTCGGGAGGTAGGCATTTCCCTCGGACCGGCCGATATCCCCGGGCGAATGTTGCCGTCCGGGCGAACGGCGATAGCGGACAGGCGATGACCCATTACGACGTCGTCATCGCCGGCTGCGGGCCGGTCGGCGCGGCGCTGGGCAACCTGCTGGCGGCGCGGGGGCTCACCGTCTGCATCGCCGAGAAGCACCGGGAAATCTACGACAAGCCGCGCGCCATCACCTTCGACTGGGAGGGCATGCGCGTCCTCCAGTTCTGCGGCGTGGCGGAGGAATTCGCCAAGGGCATCCGGCCCCATCCCGGCACCGATTTCCGCGGCGTCGACGGCCAGGTCATCAAGCTGTTCGATCCGCTGCCGCCGCCCTGGGACCTCGGCTGGCCGCCGACCTTCACCTTCGTCCAGCCGGAGATGGAGCGGCTGCTGCGCGAGGCGCTGGAGCGGCGCGAGACCGTCACCCTGATGCTCGGCCGGGCGGTCGAGGGCTTCCGCGATACGGGCGACCGGGTCGAGGTCGACATCCTGGACCCGGAGAGCGGCCGGACCGAGACGGTGACCGGCGATTTCCTGGTCGGCTGCGACGGCGCGAACAGCGGGGTGCGCGAGGCGCTCGGCCTGCCGCTCGACGATCTCGGCTTCGACGAAAACTGGCTGGTGGTCGATACCCTGCAGCAGCGCGAGACCGCGATCCCGGCCAAGGGCACGCAATTCTGCCGGCCGTGGCGGCCCGCGACCTTCATTCCGGGGCCGGGCAAACTGCGGCGCTGGGAGCTCAAGGTCATGCCGGGGGAGACGGCGGCCGAGTTCGAGGATCCGGCGCGGGTGCGCGCGGTGCTCGCCGACCTCGTCGACGTCGACGCGGTGGAGATCTGGCGCAGCGCGACCTACCGCTTCGCCGCCCGGGTCGGGCGGGAATGGCGCAAGGGGCGGGTGATCCTCGCCGGCGACGCGGTGCACCAGACGCCGCCCTTCCTCGGCCAGGGCCTGTGCTCCGGCATCCGCGACGCCGCCAACCTGGCCTGGAAGCTGGTCCATATCCGGCGCTGCGGCTTCAACGCAGCGCTGCTCGACAGCTACCGCGACGAGCGGCGGCCCCATGTCGTCGCCGTGGTCGAGGCGGCCAAGGAATTCGGCAAGATCGTCGGCGAGCTGGACATGGACAAGGCCCGGGCGCGCGACGCGGCGCTGATGGCGGACCTGGCGGCCGGCCGGATGGAGACGCGGCGCCAGAAATTCATACCGAACCTGGAGACCGGGCTGATCCATTTCGAGTCCGGCGTGCCGCGGGACCAGCAGATCGCCGGCACCCTGATGCCCCAGCCGGAGGTCTACGCCCCTGACGGAAGCAAACGCCTGCTCGACGATCTGGTCCCGATGGAATGGCTGTATGTGACGACGGGGATGGAGGCGCAGGGGTGGATGGCGGGGATGGAAGGTGTGTGGCGGGGGATACGCGGACAGAACCTCGTTCTGCTGCCAGAAGATAAAATGGCGCCGGCAGGCAGGTCTATTGGCCTGCCTGTTCGGATAAGCATTTTACGAGAAACCGACGGTCGATTCTCCTATTGGTGCCGCAGAGCCGGCGTAAACGCCGTTATCTCACGACCCGATCGGTATATCTATGGTGCGATTGACTACAATAGGTCTACATATACAGAGTCGACAAAAGTGAAAGAACTTCTTTCGCGTATTGCCAAAGAATAAAAAAAGAATTCAAGCTACTTGATTAAAACGTAAAATCCCCGGTTTACTTTATTAGGATACCACAAACATTCTCGATAGAAACTATGTGCTTAGAGTACGAACTTTTGCTTGAGAGGGTCTCCAAAACAAAAGGAGCAAAATTAATGATGCAGCACTCAACACGAATCCCAGCAGCCCTTGATGCCAAAAGAAATTCCAATTCTTTTCGGCAATTAACTCAAATACCGCGTAACATAACAAATGACCCACTGTAACAACCGCAATAGCCGTAGCAATACTTGCTTGTCTCAGCAATTTTCCCTTACTCACCGATGCGACAGCCAATACTGCTGCACTCGGTATTAGAGAATGTGAAAAGATAAAAAACGCTTCGGGAAATTCAATAAACACATCCCTCGTTTCCTTGTCAGAATCCAAATACCCTACCATGGCCAAAATTCGAGTCATGGCGGCATGAAAAAAATTAACGAACAAAGATAAAAGGAATACCGCTGAAAACAACACAAAATGTTTTCGAGCTTCAGCTTTCCCTGAACCATTGCTGCTCCTTTGGAGAAACAGTATTCCAAATAGCATCGGAACAATTGTCGCCAATACGACTAACGATAAACTGTCAATCAAACTGTCAATTTCCTCATATGATGGCCATACTATATTTGATCCATCGAACAGTTTGAACAGCGAAGGAACTATTCCAATGTAAAGGCCACATACAATTAAAAAGATTACAATACTTGCAAATACATAAAATAGCCCGATTTGCACTGAGGTTAAAGTACTGCCATCATGCTCTGGATAAATTTTCTTCTCCAATTTTCTTCGTTTCTTGTCATCAATAATTTCGGTTAGGCGATTCTCTGCAATTGCAATTAGCGCTTTCCGCAATCCAATTGTCTTTGTATCCCGTTTAGCGAGATGAACCAGCTGAAATGAAAGTTTCGACTGATTGGATACACCCTCCAATTCCTCCGGAAGAGGTAACTTGTTCGGTCTTGGTCGTTCCAGCGTTTCCAAAATTATCGAATAATCCGTTCCGTCTAACAAAATTGAGGAGAATTCGGCAATCAAATTGTTTGCTTTGCTGGAAAGACCGGCAGAATATACAACTCCTTTCTCAATGTACCGATACAAAAATTTTAACTGAGCGCCAAAGACCAAAAATGAAACCAGTAAAACCAAGAACGGAAAAGCATAATCCGGAGTAAATTCCAAGAGCGTGACAAGAAAGTTTTTCAGTTCGCTATCGATCGGACCGGTGTCCAGGACATCTCTGACAAATGTCTTGCCTGCTTTGGTTGATTTTTCAGCAACAATCACAAAAATGAAACATAACGGTACAGAGGTGGCAATTGCTATTAAGTTTCTTTGCCATTTTTCAGCAAACTCGTGAGTGTGAAAAAAACTCACAATACTCTCAGGAGATCTTTCTTTTTCTGCGGTTCCGAATGCTCTAAATTGTAAACTAAACACAATCGCCAAGCAGATTACGATGCTGCCCCACAAGAGTAACGTGTGCATGACGATACCTCAGGTTTGAGGGAGTGATAAGCTTATAGTACTGTTAGCTTGAGAAATAAATTCTAAGGTGCGATCCAGAATATTGAATCTTATCGGCACCGGTTATTTGGGCACATATTTGCAGAAGCATTGTTTATGTTTGACGTAGCAACATACATTGTAATCGTGGAGAATGTGAACAATGCAATTGCAACAAAAATAGGCAGCTTTACGTACGTTTTCATCGTTCGTGTTCCTTACATGTTCAACGCAAAGTTTGGTATCCGTGCGGAAGCGATCTGGCCAGTTGAAGGTATTTTCCTATATTTTGCCTGATTTGTGTTATCTGATCTTGCTGTTTTTTTGCATCGAATTGCTGTCAGAGAATTCTTTACGTGATTACTTCAGAAAGGAATTTATCCTTTGGCATTGTCCATTCCTGCTGTCTTTGCACATTTTTGCTATCGTCGATTCACGGTCCGGTAAATTTGTTGACCTGCAATGCGGAGAGAAACCACCTGCAATCTGACTCAGAGCGATAGTCCAGCCGCGTGTAGGCGTGATCGCAGTCATGCTCGAATTCCCGGTCCATCTGAGGCGGTGCTGTGACGGCCGGTTGCAATGCAGCGATGCCTTACCAGGAATGATCTGGCTTTGCCCGGCCGTCATCCGCGAGGACACGATCAAAGCCTGCGCCGCAATTGCCGAAACGATCCACATGTACCTGCTGACGGAGCTGTTGGTGCAGATCCCGCTGCGGAAACTCGATGCCGATCCGGATACCCTCAGGCTGCAATTCGGCGTCAGCTTCCGCGATCCGCCGATGGAACGGGTCGGTCGGCTGGCGCCGCCCGGTGGAATGCTGGTCGAGGCCCTCGCCGCCGATTGGGGATTCGAATTTTAGGCACCCGTGCAGCACCTCAGTGAATCTGGTCGCTGAACACCGCCGGTTGGCCGGTCATCGGTACTGGTGTCGCGCTCACAATCTTGGCTCGCGTCAGCGAGAATGTCAGCATCAGCACTCAGCAACTGTAATGCGAAATAGATCCTCAATCGACCCGACCTCTGAATTTGGATTGAGGCGCCAAAGCAAAGATGAGGCTAACTTTCTGCGCCTAAACGATGGCTATTCGCTTCTATAAAATAAGTCCGGTTTTTGATTAGGTGAGCAGGTCCGCCGAGCAACGCAGCACGAATGTCGTTGACGATAACATCGTTGCTTTTATGATACCGATGCTCCTGAATCCCCTCGACAACGTCCGTACAATCCACGATCGTTACCTTCGCCGGTAGCAGATGCGGATGTGCCGGCCCGTCCGCGCCCAGCCTGTCCGGGTTCCCCTTGGTCAGGTCGCTGATCGCCAGCGGGATGTCCTCGCGGTTGTGGTAGACGGTGACGCGGCGTCCGAGCCTCGGCAGCAGGGCCAGCTTGTGGTCGTGTTCGAAGGCGTCGGCGTCTTCGTCGGCGGCGATGAGGAGGATCTCGTCGAACAGGCGCGGCAGGTCGTCGCCGACTTCCCGGCGCATGGCCTGGACGGCGTGGCGCAGCGCATAGGCGCCCATGCTGTGGGCCATCAGGTGCAGGCGGCCGGGGCAGAGCTCCTTGCGCTGCCTGGCCGTCTCCGCATCGCGGCCGAGGTCGGAGCGCACCCGCGGCCCCAGTTCGCCCGAGACCCGCCGCACGAATTCGCCGAGCTTCAGCAGGCCCCGGCCCAGCGCGGCCCCCGAGGTGCGGGCGTCGGCCCGGTCGTTCGCATAGGCGATATAGGGCATCAGCGAGCCGTCGGACGGCCAGGAAAAGACGAAAAAGGTGTAGGGCGTCTCGGCGGTCTCGTATGTCCGTTTCAGCAGTGCGGCGTCGATCAGCGCTTCGTGGAAGCTGTAGTTGAACCCGTGGATGAACAGCACCGTATCGACTCCGGCGCGCATGCTTTCCCTGATCTCCGCGAATATCGTGTTGCTGCCGAGCAGCTGGGACCGGCGGCCCGGCCGCAGCCGTTCCGGCGCCACGGCGATTTCTTCGACGCGGTCCAGCTCGTCGGAAACCTGCGCCTTTCCGAAGCGCAGGAACGATCCGCGATTATTCAGCTGATGGCCGAAATCTCTCGGGTCCCTCGCCGGCAGGGGATTCCTGTTCGTTCCGAAATACACGTCGATCACGATCCAAATTTCCTAATCAATTTCAGACGTTCAATATTCCGGTTCGATTTGCCCGCGCCTGCATGGAGAAACCGGAATTGTCGAAACATGCTGCGAATTCGACCTCCGGGAAACGCCGCGCCGGCCCGGCACCTTCAACTAATCGACCCTAAAGCAAAGGCGGATCGAGGCGTGTTACATGGACCTGCTGTTTCGTTGCACGAATTTGCCCTTTGCATTCCGCGCCGCTTAGTTCCGAAAAAAAATACTAATTTATTGTCCATAACTGCTGTTTTTGCATGTGCTTGCTATCTTGGTAGCAGATACAGGTAAAACCGTTGACTTGAGGCTGCCGGCGAAAGAAGAATCGGCATTATCCAGACCGCCTTCGGGCTGGACCCAAAGCGTCAATCGGGCTGGCGGCTTCGCGGGGTAGTGCGACGTGGTCCTTCTGGCAGGACACGGGCGGGCAAAATATACGACCGGAACGCTGCTTGCATCGAGCCGCGACCGCGGATGGGACGGCCTGCTGGCCGAGCGCTGGAGCCATGCCGAGGGCGAACTCGCCGAGTTCCTGCCGCGCGAAACCGAAATCGCAATCCTGATGGAAGGCCGCGTGCATCTGCGGCGGCGCGGCGACGGCCGGCTGCAGCACAGCGATGCCGTGCCGGGCATGATCTGGCTGTGCCCCGCCGGCGTCCGGGAAGACCTGATCAAGGCCTACGGCAATATCCCCGAGATGCTTCATCTCTTCCTGCCGGCGATGCCGCTGTCTGATACGGCGCTCCGGGAGCTCGACGTCGATCCGGACACCGTCAAGCTGCACTTCGACGGCGGCTTCCGCGATCCGCTGATCGAACGGATCGCGCAGGCGGTTGACGCCGAACTGGCCGAGCCTGCGCCGGCCGGCAGGATGCTGGTCGAGACCCTGGCCGCGGCCCTGGGCGTTCAGATCGTGCGGCAGCATTCCAATCTGGAACGGGCGTCGATATCGCTGCCCAGCGTCCGCGGCGCGCTCGATCCGCGGCGCTTGCGGCGGATCGCGGATTTCATCGACGCCCATCTCAGCGAAGACCTGTCCGTCGAGACGCTGGCGAACGAGGCCTGCCTCAGCCCGTTCCATTTCGCCCGGGCCTTCAAGGCGGCGACCGGGACGGCGCCGCACCGCTATCTCACCGACCGCCGCATCGAACACGCCAAGGCGCTGATCGCCGAAGGCCGCCTGCCGCTGGTCGAGATTGCCGACGTCTGCGGTTTTTCCTCCCAGGCACACCTGACGCGCTGGTTCAAGCGGATCGTCGGCACCACGCCGGGCGCGTACCGCACGAAGCGCAGTTAGCCCGGAAAGCCGCCGCCGCGGAATTCGGTGCCGCCCGCAGGTTCCGATACCCGGCCGCGTCCGGAAATTCCTGAACAGCGACGGATCGTCAAACCGGCCGGGGTCCGAGCGCGCTGCCGACCGATCGGGCCGCGTTCGGACGAAAGCCGATTTCATAAGAAAAACAAATAAAACAACAAAGAACTTAGTATTAGAAATTATTTTTTCGCAT
The DNA here is from genome assembly GCA_028819475.1 of Rhodospirillaceae bacterium. NCBI lineage: Bacteria > Pseudomonadati > Pseudomonadota > Alphaproteobacteria > Rhodospirillales > Rhodospirillaceae > Rhodospirillaceae bacterium. The sequence goes on along the minus strand of JAPPLJ010000070.1, from coordinate 7,023 downwards.
GTCATGTTGTTGCGAAATCGCGTCGGGCGAAGCGGCAGCCGCGGCCCGGGAGTTCGGTAACCGGGCTTGCCGGGTCGCGGCACCGAAGACGAGGGCTCGCAACGCCAGACGGGATCGACGCAGACCGGTCCGCCCGGTCCGAAGAATGCACTGCAGGGGAGTAGACCGGCATGAAGGCAGCCGCCTTTTCCGGCTCCACGGACTTCGACAACCCGGGGTCGGGCCGGTTCTTCTCCTGCCACGAGGCACCAGCCGGCGGTATCCTGTGAGCAATTGTGGCTTGCGAACCCGCTAACGCCGGTCGGGCGCGCGCCGCGGCCCCCCAGGGGCCGCGGCGTTGCGCGTCCGGCTCGATCCTGTCCGCCCCCGGGCCTGCCCGTCCGGAATAAAGCCCGTCCGGAATAAAGCCCCCGCGGCCGCGGCGTCAATCCTGCCCGGGCGATACCGGTTTGCGGGAAAATTGCGCCCCAAATCCAACTGTGCCAGCATCGCGGCCGACCTGCGCTGAACCGGCGGCGGAAAGAGAGCATTCATGGGCGGCAGCAGCGGAAAACCGGCGCTGGTGACCGGGGCGGCCGGCGGGCTGGGTCTGGCGATCGCCCGGCGGCTTGCGGCCGACGGCTGCCGCGTCGGGCTGATCGATATCGACGGCGACGGCGCGGTCCGGGCGGCGGCGGAGCTTGAGGATGCCGCGGGCTTCCGCTGCGACGTGACCGCGGAGGAGTCTGTCGTCGACACGTTCGGACGGTTCGAGTCGGCCTTCGGCGGACCTCCGGACATTCTGGTCAACAATGCCGGCATCGTGCGCACCGGGGACCTGCTCGAACATACCGTCGAGGAGTTCCGGAAGGTGACCGAAGTCAATCTCGTCGGCGTGTTCCTGATGTCCCGCGAGGCCGGCGCGCGCATGGCGGCGCGCGGCAGCGGCGCCATCGTCAACATCACGTCGCTCAATGCCGTCCAGCCAAAGCCCGACCTCGGCGCCTACCCGGCGACCAAGGCGGCGGTCGCGAAGCTGACCGAGCAGTTCGCCCTGGCGCTCGGCCCCCGGGGCGTGCGGGTCAACGCCGTCGGGCCCGGCTTCGTCGAGGCCGGCATGTCGGTGCCGATCTACCGCGACCCGGCGCTGCGCGAGGCGCTCGGCCGGGCCGTGCCGGCAGGGCGGATCGGCACGGCGGTGGACGTCGCCGCCGCCGTCGCCTTCCTGGCGTCCGACGAGGCCGGCTTCATCCACGGCCAGCATCTGATGGTCGACGGCGGCGGCTCTTTCGGCCTGTGGAAGCAGATGCCGCGCCTGGTGCCTGAAGAGGCCCGGGCGCTTCGCGGTTCCGGCTGGGAAGGCGATCTGGAGGAAATGCGCGGCGGCGGCGGAGACGCATGAATCGGGCCGTGACGAACCGGTCGGGAATGGAGATGAGGGCCGACGCGGTTGTCGCGCGCTACGGGCTGCGGCCGCATCCGGAGGGCGGGCATTACCGCGAGACATTTCGGGCGCCCGCAAAGCCGGGCGAGCGGGCCGCGGTGACCGCCATCTACTACCTGCTGAAGGCCGGCGAGACCTCGGCCTGGCACCGCATCGACGCCGTCGAGATCTGGCACCACTACGCCGGCGCGCCGCTGCGGCTGTCGCTGTCGTCCGACGGCAGGGCGGTGACCGAACGGTTGCTCGGCACGGGGGCCGGCGCCGAGCCGCATATCGTCGTGCCGGCCGGATGCTGGCAGAGCGCGGTGTCCGAAGGCGCGTGGACGCTGGCCGGCTGCACCGTTGCGCCCGCCTTCGAATTTGCCGGCTTCGAACTCGCCCCGGCCGGCTGGCGGCCCGGCGACCCGCCCGCCTGAAAGGAAAACCGTACCAGGCGTTCGCTGCCGGAAACTCTGCTGGAAATTTGCGGTGGGCTGCGATTGAATGGGCGGCGGCAAGGCATCGGCTTCCTGCCGGCGCCGAGGATGAGGAGGGAACTATGATCAGGATCGTCGACACGGCCGGCAAGCGGGGCTGGAGCCCCGTGCGGAGCCTGGCGCTTGCAGCATTGGCCATCGGCTTCGGCGCCGGCGCCGCACAGTCGGCTACCATCACCGTTTCGGTGTGGGGCGGCGGCTACGGCGCGAAATGGAAAAAGCACGCCGCCGAGCCGTTCGAGAAGGCGACCGGCCACAAGGTGATTGTCGACGGCGGCCGCTCCGCGGTGCGGCTGTCCAAGGTGAAGGCCACGAAGGGCAAGGGCACCGACGTCGTCTTCCTGACCGTGCATCAGATGATGATCCTGCGCGACGAGGGCATCCTGGCGCCGATCGACCCGGCGAACGTCCCCAACGTTTCGCAACTCTATGATTTCGCCAAGGATCCGATGGGCGGCGGCATGTGCCCGGCGATCACGGTGCTCGGCGCCGGCCTCGCCTACAACAAGGACCATTTCGACTCGCCGCCGACCTCGTGGAACGACCTGTTCCGCAAGGACCTGAAGGGGCGCCCCGGCTATCCCGTGCTCAGCCAGTCCTATTCGCCGCTGGTGATGACCCGCATCGCCGAGCTGAACGGCGGCGGCATCGACGACATCGGCAAGGGCATGGCCAAGCTGGCGACGATCAAGGACCGGGTGCAATTGTTCCGCATCTTCGAAATCCTGAAAGCGATCAACCAGGGCGACGCCTCGATCGCGCCGATGCTCAACATCTTCGTTCGGAAGGACCCCAAGGTGCCGCTGAGCTTCGCCTGGCCGAAGGACGGCGGTGTCGGCGTCGTCAACCTGGCCTGCGTGACCAAGGCGAGCAAGAACAAGAAGGTGGCCGAGCAGTTCCTGAACTTCTACCTGTCGGCGGAACACCAGGCGCGGATCGCCAAGGAAGCCGGCGATTCGCCGGTCAACAAGACCGTGCCGATCCCGGCGGGTACCGTCTACAACATGGTGACTCCGGACCAGATCTCCCGGATGCACCATTACGACGCGACCAAGATCGCGGCGAAACTCGCCGGCTGGCTGAAGCAGTTCCAGGAAGAGATCGTCGCGAAATAGGCGCCGCGTAAGGCCGTACCGTTCCGCGCCGGGGCCGGTTCCGGGATCGGGCGATGTCCGACGTCGAGGTTTCCGGCGTATCGAAACGGTATGACGATCTGTGGGCGGTGAAGCGGGTCAGCTTCACCGCCCCGGCCGGCAGCTTCACCAGCCTGCTCGGCCCCAGCGGCTGCGGCAAGACGACGACCCTGCGCCTGATCGCCGGCTTCGCGGCGCTCGACGAAGGGGAAGTGCGCATCGGCGGCAAGCCGGTCGACGCCCTGCCGCCGTGGCGGCGCAATCTCGGCGTCGTCTTCCAGAACTACGCCCTGTTCCCGTTCATGACGGTGTTCGACAACGTCGCCTTCGGCCTGCGGCGGCGCAGGGTTCCGCGCGGCGAGACCGCGGCGCGCGTCGCCGAGGCGATCGATCTCGTCGGACTGCCCGACCTCGCCGGGCGCTATCCGCGCCAGCTTTCCGGCGGCCAGCAGCAGCGGGTGGCCCTGGCCCGCGCCCTGGTGATCCGGCCCGAAGTGCTCCTGCTCGACGAACCGCTGTCCAATCTCGACGCCAAGCTCCGCGCCGAGATGCGCTTCGAGTTGAAGCGCATCCAGCGCGAGACCGGCGTGACCTCGATCTTCGTAACCCACGACCAGGAGGAGGCGCTCACGCTTTCCGACCAGATCGTCGTGATGAACCTCGGCACGGTCGCCGGCGCGGCGGCGCCGAAATCCATCTGGGAACAGCCCGAATCGGCCTATGTCGCCGATTTCCTCGGCGTCGAAAACCTGTTTCCGGGTACGGCTGGCGACGGCGCGGAGGACGACGGGACTGTCGCCGTTTCGGTAAGCGATGGCTCGGTGACGCTCGATGTGGCGGCGGCGCGGCCCGCAGATGCGGCGGTCGTGCTCGGGATCCGTTCGGGCGACATCAAGATGTGGCCGGTCGATAGCAAACGCGCGCTCGATGGGCCGAATGAACTGGCCGGCACGGTGCGCGAATTCACCTATGTGGGATCGGCCGTCGTTTACCAGGTCGATTGTGCCGCCTTGCCGCGACCGCTGATCGCGACGGTGCAGGAGGAATTCGCCGTCGGCGAGAGCGTCCGGCTGCATCTGCCGCCCGGCGCCATCAAGCTGCTGCGGCCGGACGCGCCGGCCGGCGGGTCCGTGGCGCAGACGTGAGCGCGTTCCTGTGAGCGCCCTCAAGTGAACACGGGCCGCTTCCCCGCCAGCCTGGCGACGCCGGTTCTTCTGGCGTTCGGCATTTTCGTCCTGGTTCCGTGCGTCATGCTGCTGGTCAAGGGGCTGGAGCCGACCGCAGAGACCGGCGAATGGCCGGACTTTACCAACGTGCTGGGCGTGTTCGACAGCAAGGTCGGCCAGCAGGCGCTCAACCGCACGATCCGGATCAGCCTCATCGTCACGGCGATCTGCATGCTGGCGGGGTATCCGGTGGCCCTGTTCATCGCCCGCTGCGGGGCGCGCTGGCGCGGCCTGCTGCTCGCGGTCGTGATCTTTCCCTTCCTGATCTCCGCCGTCGTCCGCGCCTTCGGCTGGACCGTCCTGCTCGGCGATTCGGGTCTCGCCAACAAGGGGCTGATCGCGCTCGGCCTGATCGACCGGCCGATCGCCCTGGTCCAGAACGAGATCGGCATCATCGTCGGCGAGACCCACCTGCTGATGCCCTACATGATCCTGTCGCTGCTCGCGGTGCTGCAGCGCATCGATCCCAATCTCCGACACGCCGCGGAGAGTCTGGGCGCATCGCCGGCGAGCGTGTTCTGGCGCATCGTCATACCGCTCACCCTGCCCGGGCTGCTGACCGGCACGCTGCTGGTCTTCAGCCTGGCCATGACCGCCTTCGCCACGCCTTTCCTGCTCGGCGGCGGGCGGACCCCGATCCTGACGACGCTGCTCTACGACTACGCCTTCACCCTGTTCGACTGGCGGCTGGCGGCGTCGATCGGCATCGTCCTGCTGATCCTCGGCATCCTGTTCGTCACGATTCACCGCTTCGTCTCGAGCCGGGGGATGCGCAGCTATGGCTGATCTGTTCCTGCGCTCCGGCCGCGGCGCGGTCACGGCGATGGCGGTCTTCTGGCTGGTCTTCCTGGTCGCGCCGATCGTCGTGACGCTGGCCTCGTCCTTCACCAGCTCGACCTACCTGACCTTTCCGCCGCCCGGCTGGTCGGTGCGCTGGTACCTGTCGGCCTTCGAATCCGAATGGGTCTGGTCGACCTTCTGGAACAGCGTCGTCATCGCGGTCGTGTCGACGACGATCGCCGTGGCGCTTGGCATCGCCGCCGCCCGGGTGCTGGCGCGCCACCGCTTCTACGGCCGCGGCGCGTTCGAATACGCGGTGCTCAGCCCGCTCGTCATTCCCGGCGTCGTGGTCGGCTTCGCCCTGCTCAACGTCTCGGTCCTGATCGAGACCCAGGACGCCGGGTTGCTGAACCTGATCGTCGGCCACACCATGGTCACGACGCCGTTCACCCTGCGCTCGGTCTGGTCGAGCATGGCCGGCAGCGAGATTTCCCTCGAAGAGGCCGCGCAGAGCCTCGGCGCGACGCGCTGGAGCGCCTTCTGGCTGATCGTCTTCCCGCTGATCGTGCCCGGCATCGTCGCCGGCGCCATCATCGCCTTCACCTTCTCCTTCAACGACGTCACGATCTCGGCCTTCCTGTCGGCCCGGGAGGCGCGCACCCTGCCGGTCGAGCTGATGTCGCATATCGAATATCTGCCCGATCCGACCCCGGCGGCGGTCTCCTCCCTTATGATCGTCATCACGCTGGCCTTCTTCCTGCTGGTCGAGCGCACCGTCGGGCTCGACGTGTTTGCGGACCGCTAGCATGGCCGGGCCGGACGATTTCATCGCCGCGGTCCCGAAGGCGGAGTTGCATTTGCATATCGAGGGGACGCTGGGCCCCGCCCTGCGGGTCGCGCTCGCCCAGCGCAACGGCCTGCCGGTGCCGGACGTCGATCCGGCTGCGAAAACCCAGGGCTACGACTATGCGAGCCTCGAGGACTTCCTCGCCATCTACTACGCCGGCATGGAGGTGCTGCGCACGGAGCGGGATTTCTACGACCTCACGGCGGCCTACCTGCGGCGCTGCCGGGACGAGAATACGATCTACGCCGAGCTCTCCTTCGATCCGCAGCCCCATCTCGCCCGCGGCGTGGCCGCCGAAGCCTTCATGGGCGGGATCCTGGCGGCGGCCGACGAGGCGCAGCGCGATTGGGGCGTTTCGAGCAATCTCATCCTGTGCGTCAACCGCGACCGGCCGTTGGACGAGGCCTGGCCGCTGTTCGACATCCTGCGGCCCTGGCGCGACCGGATCGCCGGCTTCGGGCTGGATTCCGCCGAACGGGGCAACCCGCCGCGCAAGTTCGCCGCCCTGTTCGAGCGCGCCCGCGCCGAAGGCTACCGCCTGACCGCCCATTGCGACGTCGACCAGGAGAACTCCATCGGCCATATCCGCGAGTGCCTGGACCTGCTGCGCCTGGAGCGCATCGACCACGGCGTCAACGCGGTCGAGGACCCGCGCGTCGTCGAGGCACTGATCGCGCGCGGCATCTGCCTGACCGTGTGCCCGACCTGGCGCCCCGGCGATCCCGGCCCGCGCCGCCTGCGCCGCCTGCGCCGACTGTTCGACGCCGGCGTCCGGGTCACCGTCAACACCGACGACCCGGCCCTGTTCGCCAGCGGCTACCTGACGAACCTGCTGCGCGCCGTGCAGGCGCAGGGCGGCTACGGCCGCGCCGAGATCGGAGCCCTCATGCGCAACGCCTTCCTCGGGTCCTTTACCGAGGAGGCCGAGAAGGCCGCGATGATAGAGCGGCTGGATCGCTTCATGGCAGGGGCGGAATAACCGGCAACGCCACAAAGCATCCCCCCTCCCCTTGGGGGAGGGGGTTAGGGGGAGGGGTCCGCGGACCCAATCGCGGTGCCGGGATCAGACATCGGTGCGGCGGCTGGCGGGGGGGGGGGGGGGGGGGGGGGGGGGGGGGGCGGGGGGGGGGGGGGGGGG
>JAPPLJ010000069.1 GCA_028819475.1 Rhodospirillaceae bacterium | reverse complement strand
CCGCCGAAGCCTACCGCGCCGAGACCGGCAGCCTGTGGCGGCCCCGGCGCGGCAGCCATGTCTCGCAGACCGGCAGCCTCACATCCGCCGCCATCGACGCCCGCGACTTCATGCGCGCCCGCAAGGACCGCGCGACCATGGCGCACCTGCCGAGCGGAACCCTTGTCGCCATCGCGGGCGGCAAGGACGTGCAGGACCCGGCAGCGGTGATCGCCCGGCTGGACAAGGCGCGCGAGAAATACGCCGACATGGTGCTGGTCCATGGCGGCGGCCCCGGCGTCGAGAAGATCGCGGCGCGCTGGGCCGAGCGCAACGGCGTCCAGCAGATCGTCTGCAAGCCCGACTGGAACCGGCACGGACGCGCCGCACCCTTCCGCCGCAACGACGAATTGCTCAATCTCCTGCCGCGCGGCGTGATTGCCTTCCCCGGTTCCGGCATCACCGACAACCTTGTGGACAAGGCGCGGCAGCTTGGCATCCCGGTTCAGCGCGTCGCGGCATAGCCCGCCGCGATCCGAGTGGGCCGCGCCGTCATCCCGGACACCGGGCGGCGGCGCGGCCCGGCCCTTGCGCCCGTGCAGCCTGTCGGGCCTGCTGCACCGGCCCCGCGACAGTAGCGGATGCACCGCGCCGCCGCCAGTGCAGCCGCCGTCGCGCACCGGCTCGTGCACGGCCCGATGCAGGACCCGATGCACCGGCGTCCGCAGCACTGCCGGCGCTCCCGTCGGCGACGCCCCCGCTCAAGCGCCGCGGCGGCTCCGGTCCGCCGGGTCAGCCGGCGGCGATTTCCCCGATCGATCCTTCAGCAGATACGGCCGTCCCGACCGCCCGGGGCGGCCTTGAATCACACACCCCACGCAGCGGGCTGCAAGAGGGCGCATGCGCGCGCGGAGCCTGCCTTTTGCGTGCCTTTAGGCCACTTTGCGCGTCTTCGGACGCCAGGGTCTTGTTGGACCGAGCGTATGCTCTGAGCATACGGCGTCATCCCTTTGAAATCGCTTGAACATATTTTCCTTGTATGCTCTGAGCATACGCCTGCCGCATCTTCCCCGACGGTCCTGTATGCTCCGAGCATACGCTTACCGCATCTTCCTGACAGTCTTGTATGCTCTGAGCATACGGCGCGGTTCTCTGAAGAACCCGCCGAATAACGCCCGCGCATCTCCGGAGAACCGCCCGAGTCCCCGCCGCATCGCCCTCCCGGGCGGGCCGGAAGAGTGGCCACTGTCCCGAGATTGCCTTGCCGGAGACCGCGCCGACGGTCTTCGTCTACCGGTTTTCGTCGTCCGGACCGCTGCCGATCAGGTCGGCCTGGAGCCCGCGCGCTTCGGCGACCAGCGCGTTCAGGGCGTCTTCGCGGCCTGCGCCGAGCATGTCGGCGCGCAGTTTCGACGCCAGGATATAGGCCGCGCGGAAGGTCCGCTCGACCAGCGGCGCCAGCCGGTCCGCCGCTGCGCCCGCCGCTACGCCCGCCGCTGCGCCCGCCGTTGGGCCCGCCGGGGGACCGTCCGCCACCGCCGCCAGCGCGGCGAAGCGGACGAACTCCGGGCCGGTGAGACCCCGTTGGCCGGCGCAGGCCTCGATCCGCTGCCACTCCAGATCGCGGGACCGGATCGAATGCGGGCGGCGTTTCTCGGTCCGGCCGGCCAATACCGGTTCGGTTGCTGGCCGATTTTCGTCCATTTCGATCCTTCCATGTTTCGCGTTTTTCGTCGGGGCGGCGGTTCCGGCGTCTTCGCCGGCCTCTTCGCGGCCGTCACAGCCGGGGCCTGCGCCCGGCGGCGAGTTCGAGATAGCCGCCCTTCATCAGGAACTGCGCCTTCTTCACCAGGCGGCGCGCCGCGGCGCGCAGGTCGCCGTCCTTGTCCAGCCCCCGGTCCGCGACCGTGTCGGCGCCGTAGACGTCGAGCGCGATCTCGCGCATCGTCCTGCCGGCCGCCAGCCCCTCCACCGCCTTCAGCAAGTCTGCATCCCCCGACATCCGCCCCGCCCCCCGCCCTGCCAAGGGGACATCCCGGCGGCCAGGGACCCGGCGGCTATCGCCCCCATGGCAATCGAGCGCGCGTCGCGCAGCCGGGTGAGGAAGGTCTGCGGGTCCGCCAGCAGGTCGTGCTGGGCCAGCACGCCGTCGCCGGGGGAGAAGCCGCCGCCCGGTTCGAGCGCCAGCTGCAGCGCCGCGGCGCCATGCTCCAGCTTGACCGCCAGGCTGCCGTCGATCAGCCGCAGGCCCGCGACCGACAGGCCGGGGGCGGCCGCAGCGCCGATGAGCGGCGTCGCCCGCGGCCCGGCGGCCGCCGGCAGCACCGGCGCTTCGACCCAGAAGGGCGAGGTCGGGCCGTCCTGCGCGCAGGGGTCCTCCCAGGCCAGGAGGCCGAAGCGCGCGGCG
>JAPPLJ010000068.1 GCA_028819475.1 Rhodospirillaceae bacterium | reverse complement strand
CCTATTCTAATAATGTGTTATTTTACAGTATATTAGATGGTTGCCTATCCGCTCCGCGATCAAATCGAAAGCGCTTTCAATAGTAACGCAGCGAAGCAGAGCGCATCCGTCTCTCCGTTTTGCCGGGTAAGCCTTCGTATCCGTTCGGGTCCTGGGGGATGACCGCGGCGACACGGTGGGCTGAACGGTCGGACGGGCGCGGCTTCCTTCGGCACTGCATCACTCCGCTGGCGACCGCGTGTGTTACGTCCCCCGGGACCCGAAGGCTTACTCCATTCCGTATCGGATAGTCACCGGATTGAATCAAAAACCTGTCGCGACACGTTCCGACAGAAACTGCCAGCTGCCGACATCCCCGATTCGCGCGCTGCCGGCAATTCGCGATTTCGGGTCCCTCGCGGGCTCTTCCCGGCCCTTCAGCCCACCGACCGATCAGGCAGCGACTTCCACCACCGCCGCCGAGCATTGCGGAGCCGGAACTGCCTCTCCGTGCTCACGCAGGCTCTCGATGTGCAGAACGATGGCCGTCTCGATCTCCCGGATCGCCTCGTCGCGGGTCGCACCGGTCGCCACGCATCCGGGCAGATCGGGCGCGTAGGCGGAGTAGTTCGCCGGTGCCTTCTCGATCACGATCATGTATTCCATCTCTGTCCTAACTTCTTGAGTCCCGCCTGCTTCAAGATGCTGGCCCAGGTTCCCGGGGCAAGGTCGTCGCCGGGCTTGCCGGCGATGGTCAAGGTCCCCGGTTTCTCGGGATGCCGGAACTGGCGATGGCTACCCCTGACCCGGACCAACGACCACCCCTCACTTTCGACGAGGCGGATTGCATCACGCACCTTTGGCATTCAGCGCAGACCTCGACCGCGACAACATCATGAGCTCCCGCGCTCGGATCGGGAACCCATCCTCAAGGCCCTGCCGTCGCCCAAGCCCTTCACATAAATGTACGGTATGAAAGGAGTCGACGGCATCCAATCGAACCCTCGACGATTGCGGATTCATCGAGGCACTAGCCATTGTCTTCCGTGGCGTCGAGCCAGACTCGGAGCGCCTTCCGAATCTCGTCCCCGAGGTCCATCGCCACCTGGGGCGTAACAATCAGCAGCAGCTCCCCCGGCTGCGCCGGCGCATCCTCCGGCAGCGGCAGATCCTCGGCCGTTCCAGCATCGCTCGTCCCGAGCCGGATCAACAGACAATCGCCGCGCCGGACTTCACCATCGTCTTCATCCTCAACCTCCAGGCCGTAGTGCAGCGCCGAGGCGCTTTCGACGAGATGAAATTCAGCCATTGCCGGTGTCTTCCTCTCAGGTGTTCCCAAACGCCGCTCAGGATCGCTCCAATTCTCCCACAAGCCTCGTGCCTTCCGGCTGCGCGGTGATCGCGGCCAGCCGGCCGGTGTCAGTTCAGCGCCTCCTTCAGCGCCTTGCCGGCCTTGAAGGATACCGTCGTCGACGGCCCGACCGGTACTGGTTCGCCGGTGCGCGGGTTCCTGCCCGTGCGGGCCGGCCTGCTGGTCGTGGAGAATTTGCCAAACCCGACGACGGTGACGTCCTCGCCGCGCGCGAGCCCCTCGGCGGTCGCCGAGAACACCCCCTCGACCGCAATTCCGGTGACCTGCTTCGTCATCCCCGCCTCGTCCGCCACCCGCTCGATGAGATCCGATTTATTCATTGGCCCATTCCCTTGGCATGCGGTCGATGACGGTTGCAGTCCGCAATCGCGAGCGCCTCGCCGCCCGACGCCCGGTTCGGCAACGGCGCTGCCGAAACCGTCGTCCAATCCCTAGACGGGCCAGCCTCAGCCGTCAATCGCGCTGACCGCATCCCGCCGTCCGCCACCGCCAGCCGGGACAGTTCCGCCGGGTCTTCCATCCCCCCGGCACTCCCCCGAGCCGCCGCGTTGCGCGGCTGCGCCGCCGCGCCGGCGAGAGCGAGGGCTTGGCCGTTAGCGGGGCGGCGGCGGAGTGTCCGGGGGAGGGCGCCCCGCTGCCGCTTTCCATCACCGGCACGAAGGAGACGGCACGATGAACGCGGCCATGGCGCTTCCCGGCAATTCCGACCGCACCTTTCTCACCCACCTGCTCGCCCGCGGCCTCGAGGACGAGCGCTACGTGGTCGAGCGCTTCCAGGCGATGATCGACGGCGACATCCGCCGCATGCCCGCAGACGAGCCTGCGAAGAAAAGCCGGCGCAAGGCGAAGCGCACCACCGTCTCGCTGAAGGACGTCCTGGGGCTGCGGCCCGCGCGCAACGAGATCATCGTGTGCACCGGCCTCAGCATCCGCGGCAGCGGGATCCAATATTGGGGTTCGGTCGCGACGGGGCTCCTGTGCGACCGCAAGCAGAGGGGCTGACCGGCCTTCCGGGGACGTCCCGCCGGCCAACCGACGGTCGGGCGTCCCCGCTCCGATTCCGACTCCGGCAGGGAGGACACGCCGATGGTCGATCCCGATATCCTGGCCAGGCGGGCGCGCGATCTGGACCGCTACCACCGCCAGACCGCCGAGCGGCGCGCGAATAATCTCTGCCTGAAGTGTGGCAACCAACCGCCCGCGCCCGGACGTACCCGGTGCGAGCCGTGTGCCGCGAGGAAGCGGCCCGCCGACCGCGTCCGCCATCGCCGGCGCGCCGCCGAGCGCGCCGCCCAGAACCTTTGCCTCAAATGCGGCAAGCGCGCGCCCGCGCCCGAGCGCACCCAGTGCGAGCCGTGCCTGGAGAAGGACCGCGCCGCCGGCCGGGCCAGGGACGCGCGGCTCAGGGCCGCCGGCATTCCGCGCCGCGATCCCGAGAAGACCCGCGAATACGAGCGCGGGCGCTTCCGCCGTCTGATCGAGACCCGCCGTGCCGAGGGCTTGTGCACCGCCTGCGGCAAGCGCGCGCCCGCGCCCGGCCGCGCGACCTGCGAGCCATGCCTGGAGGAACGCCGCATCGAGGACCGCGCCCGATACGCGGCGGGCAAGGCAGCCGGGAAACCCTACGGCGGGGCCGACCCGGACACCAAGCGCCGAGCCAGCCGCGCGAGGCACCGGCGGCGCAAGAAGGCGTGGCACGAGGCGGGACTCTGCGTTCGCTGCGGCAAGCCGCCGGCGGTCGAGGGCGCCGCCATCTGCGCGTCCTGCAACGAGAAGCGCCGGGCCAAGGACCGCCGCAAGTATGCCCAACGCCGCGCCGCCGGGCTCTGCACGAAGTGTGGAACCCCCGTCCTCGACGGCCTCTCCTACTGCGGCCCCTGCGCCGCGGTCCGCAATGCCGGCCGCTCGACGGAGCGCAAGAACGCGAACGCGAGGCGGCGATACGCCGAACGCCGGTCCCGCGACGCCTGCACCGATTGCGGACGCCCGGCATTCGGCGCCTGCCGCTGCCCTGACTGCGCGGAGCGGTCCTACCACCGCTCGGCGCATTTCCGGGGCATCCCCATCTGGGACCCGAGCTGGACCGTGATCGAGATCGCCACGGGCGAGGAGCTCGGCACCTTTGGCAGCGAGGCCGACGTGGCGCTCTGCCTCGCCCTCGCCAAGCTCGACCGCGGCCATGTGGAGATCGTGAAGGACGCGAGCCCGCTGGCGAGCTACACATCGTGGCTCTGAGCGTGGGCCGGCGGCACGTGCTGCCGGCCCGCCGCCCGCCGGGATACGTATTTCCGGCCCGCGGGCGGCCGGCCATCGCCCGCGCACCCATGCCGGCAGACGGGCCGTCAGCGCCCGGCGCCGGCCCACCGGGAGGAACCCGCCGATGAACATCGACACCCTGCCCGACGAGGCGGATTTCGTCTTCTTCGCCGAGACGATGCCCGACGAAGGACTGCATCGCATCGCGATCGCCGTAGACGGCATGGACGCCCCGATCCCCACCTTGCTGGTCACGGTGACCCGCGACAGCGCGCTCGGCATCGCCGACCGGCTCAACCGCCGGCTCGGCCACGACCGCGACTCCTGGACCGCCTTCGCCGCGCGCTGCCTCGGCGCCGCGCCTCGCTGACCGCCTAGCCGCCTCCGCGCGGGGGGTGCCGATTTCGCGGGGTGCCGAACTCGCGGGGG
>JAPPLJ010000067.1 GCA_028819475.1 Rhodospirillaceae bacterium | reverse complement strand
CCGAGGTTGGGCGTGCCGGTGAAGCGGTCGCCGAACAGGGCGACGCCGTAGCCGACGGCGCGAAGGCGGCGCCGCCGCTCTCGACGGTGCGCGACAGCGCCACGCCGGCCAGCAGCCAGTCGCCCTCCCAGTCCACGCCCAGCACGCCGGTCGCGGTCTCGCCCGCGAACGACAGGCTGCCCGAACCGCCCGAGCCGCCCGACGTGTCCGACAGCACCTTGCCCCAGCTCGTCATCGCGCCGCCCAGGCCCGGCACTTCGCCGGTCGTGAAGTGGAACGCGCTGCCCGGCAGCAGCTCGCGCATCGTCAGCCGCCGCGCCGGGACGCCGGCCGAGGCCCCGGTCCCGGGCCGGGCCCCGGTAAAGGATCCGGTAAAGGCCCCGGTAAAGATTCCAGTCCGGGCGCCGCCGACATCGTGCCGTGCGAACCCAGCGTCAACAAGGATCGGGTGGCGCCGGCGGCGGGACCGGCGCGGGCATTACGGTCTACAGAGAAAGCGAGCAGTAACAGGGATTTGCCGGCGGCGGACGGGCGCGGACGACGGCTAGGCAAATCATTGGGACTTGACAGGAATGCGCGCGATAATGAGAGCTATCGGGCGCAACCCGCGCGAGGCCGCCGGAACGGCGCCCGGCTGCGTCATCCGACAGGAGCCGTCTTCGGGCACGGCGCCCTCGACGCCGATACCCGACGGCAAGGGCCGCATCCATCGATCCGCTCCCGACCGCGCAAGCACCGGCTGTCCCGGTCGAGCCTCCGACCGCGGCAGCCTGACCGGACGTTGGTAGAGAAACGCGGAGCCCGCGTGAAACGCATTAATTTGCAGGAATCGATAGCAAAAATGTTATGGTATGCGAGAGGCCGCGATCGTCCGTGACGGGGATCCCGGCGCCGTCATGCTGAACGATCCCGCCGGACCGCTGCCCCGGACCGGCGCCCTGTGTCGCCCGCCGGCGCCCCTGTATTGAAATATCCCGCGTCCGATTTGATGACCCGGGCCGCGTTCGTCTCTCAGGCGCGCGCGGAACCCAAGAAATCGACAACCCATCGAGACGCTGGAAGGATCGGGTTTTCCGTCAGGCCGTTGCGATCAGCCGCGAGACCGCGGACGGCGACCGCCCCGGCTTTGCGGCCGGGAGACAAGCTGAGAGCGATGACAGATGCCGTGATGAGCAATCGCCGAGCACGGCAATGGGGGCGTCAGAGCGGTTGACGGCGGCCTGACTGGCTATGCCATCAAGCGCCGAACGCTGCGCCCGGCGGCTCAGGGAGCCGCACGTTCATGGGCCGCTTACCGGAACAAACGATGGAAAAGGATTCCATTGGCCGACGCATTATCTTGCAATCAGCCGGACTCCGAACTTACAATTGGCCGATGTCGAGTCCGGTCTTCTATCCCCGATCCGTCGAGCGCCAGCTTGTCGAAGCGCTAGAGGATTCTCCGGTCGTGCTGATACATGGCCCGCGTCAGTGCGGCAAGACCACGCTTGCTCAATTCACCTGTGCGCCGAACTACCTGACGTGGCGTGGCGACCACCTGACTTGGCTTGGCAACCGGCTCGCATGGGGATACTCCCGGGAAGACCGGGACTACAGCTATTTCAGCTTCGACGATCCCGTCACGAGAGACGGCGCCCTGGCGGACCCGACGGGTTTCGTTGCCGACCTGCCGGAGCGCGTCATCCTCGACGAAATCCAGCGTGTTCCTGAGCTGTTTGAAGCGATCAAGATAACCGTGGACCGCCATCGAGCTCCGGGTCGTTTCCTGCTTACGGGCTCCACCAATGTCTTTCTCGTTCCCCGATTGTCGGATTCGCTGGCGGGACGCATACAGATCGTGCCCTTGCATCCTTTGACACAGTTTGAGCTTACGGGTCATTCAAACCCGTCCCGTCCCGATGCGGACTTCCTGAACGCCCTGTTCGGAGACGGTTTCCCGATATTCCAATGCGAGCGTCTGGGTGGGCAGCTTGTCGAGAAGATCGTTGCCGGCGGCTATCCTGCGGCCTTGGAGCGCCCGACAACGAGGCGCTCGGCCAACTGGTATCGCGACTATGTGGAGGCGCTCGTGCAGCGCGACGCGCGGGACATAACGCGGGTCCGCTCGCTCGAAGTATTGCCACGGCTCCTGCGCGCCGCAGCCGCGCAGACGGCCCAACTCTTCAACCTCAGCAGTCTGGCCTCGCCCTTCGAACTCAGTCGGCCTTCAATCGGGGACTACGTTACGCTTCTCGAGAGACTTTTCCTGCTGGAACGCCTCCCTGCCTGGCACGGCAACCGACTGAAGCGGCTGGTCAAGAGCCCGAAGTTGCATCTCACCGATACCGGCCTCGCCGCAGCCTTGCTCGGTGCTGACGCCAAGGCTGTGGCGGCAGATCGAACCCTCCTGGGCCAATTGCTGGAAACGTTTGCATTTCAGGAATTGCGAAGACAAGCGAGTTGGCAGGACACACCGACCGGGTTCTTCCATTTTCGGGACAAGGACGGCGCCGAAACGGATATCGTGATGGAGCAGGCGTCCGGCGCCGTCGCCGGCGTCGAAATCAAGGCGGCCGCGTCGGTGAGTTCGAAAGACTTTCGCGGATTGCGCAAACTCCAAAAGGCGGCCGGCGACCGCTTCGTCCGCGGTGTCGTGCTCTTTGACGGCGAGACCAGCATTCCCTTCGGCGACCGTTTTCATGCAGTGCCGATGTCCCGGTTGTGGAAGATGCCGTAGGCGCCATGGATACTTACAGCGTCCGAGCCGCGGGCATCGGCATCTTCCACCTCGGCATGGGAATTTCATGAAAGACTGAATGACCAGAGACAGCTTCAGGCGCGTGGCCGTCGATGAATGCTCGGCCTAGCCATATCCTGGGATGGCAGGGCAATATCGATGCAAGGCCGGGCCGAGTGCCTTGCCGGCTTTCTTAGGTCGGTGGGTTTCACCCAATCACAGGGGAGACCAACGCGCAATCGAGTACCATACGACCAAGACCGACAAACCTGGCCATTGAAAACTTGTCCTCATTCAATCTGTTCTTGATGTTGATGAAATTTTGTTGAGTGCTCTCATAAGCACTTCTGCTTCAACGTAGTATGCTGTCTTCGACACATATGTTCCTTTGATCAAGACGCCTGCGAAACGGTATTCCTTCCTTGTCGGGTCTTGGTTACTTATCCAGAAAACAGGACTTCCACTAAATCCGTCTAGTGTGGAACAATGCGAAACATCGCGCAGCCTCATCACATGGCAATGAGCCATCGGAGCCCTTCCCACTCGATCACCTTCAAGTATCACGGGCTGCACCTTGATCTTAGCCGTGTCAAAATTTATACCTGATTTGTCTGAAGGAAATCCTCGAAAAACTAATTTACCGGTCGGAGGCGGTGTAGAATTGACCAACTGCTCGGATAAATCAAACGGCGGACTGTCCCTGAAACAACGTTGGTCGAACATCGTTAGCTCGATAGGCAAAATTGCTAGATCTGCGTAATCCGGGTCGTCTTGTTCGGCAGAAACCAAGGTCACCTGAGCATTGTGTGGCAGAAACTCTCGCACTTCTGGGTGAATCATTACGCGAAGTGCTTCGGCATCATAACTCCCGATTACATGTCCTGCAGTAACGGCATACAATTGTTGATGGTAAAAACAGAGAAAGGCGGTACCGTGGGCTGAGTAATCGAAGCCTTCGAGCTCATTCTCGAACATCATCATTCTTGATGAATTCAATAAAGTCTGAATCTTCATAGTCACTCCCAGCGATATGTGACACGTGGAAGAATATCGCTTCTTGCCTCGGATCTAATGCCCGAGGAATCCTAATATCATATGCTGGTACCGGACGTCATGTAAGGTCAATTCTACTGGCCGGCGCTGCTGGGTGTCCGCGCACCCGCGTCCCCGTCTTCCTCCGCCTCGTGGCGACAGCCCTCCGAATTCCGATGATTCCCGCGGGCTCGCCCGCGCACAGCAATGGGCACGCCTGGGACAGAACGCTAGGCCGACGATACCTTGGATTCCAGAGTGAACGGCAAAATCCCCGCTGACTGTCCGCGGGTTCAAGCAGGCAGACCGAGGGCCTGAATGTCTCGCATTGTCGAAACACCACGCCCGCATTCCGGCAATCCCGATATGATCGAGACCCGACACGCTTTCCATCGTAGGAACTGCGGCGCCACACTTGGCGAAGACGTATCTCAGGCATAGTCGCTGGCCGACGCGAGAATGCCACGCCCCGATGGAGTATCAAGTCCCAGTACACCGCTTTCCGCAATCTGGACAAGCTGTACATTCCTAGGCCAACACGGCCTTGACTTACTGGCTTCGCAGGCGGGAGGACCCTCCTGTTCTGGAATTCTTGCGAAAGGGAAAACAGATGAGAAATCGCTGGCGCGCCGCTGTCCACAACATCCTCTCCGACGACCGGCTTGTGCCAATTCTCATTGCAGCCGTCCTGGCCGTGCTCGTCATCTTGATACTCTGGGCACTCTCCCCCTGGTACGAAGGGCAGCCCGGCGAGATTCTCCGAGGCATATACATCGAAGCCACTGGCGCAGCGATGGACATTGTCGTCTTCGGGTTTGTCCTCGCCCTATTGGTATATTGGACAAACCGCCGCCGCGAGCGCGCCTTGGAAATAGCCAGACATAAAGAATTGATTGACGACTTCAAGAAATGGGACGCCGACGAGGCGCGCTACAGGATTGCTGGAGCGCTCAGGCGACTCAACCGCCTGGGCTGCACGAAGATTGATTTCTCCGGTATCGAACTGAGCGATTTTTCGTTCGGTTGGCATGAAATCGAAAGCATCGAGGGCTCGACGTTCTATGACGGCAGCTGGGGTACTTTGAGTCGCAAGGACAATGTTGCCTTGGAAAGAGTCGACTTCTCCGACCTGGATTGCCGGAACGTTGTGTTTTCCAAATTCAATCCCTTTTCTAGGCTCGGCCTGCGATTACGATTCGCTACGTTCAAGGATTGCAATTTCCGCGACGCCCGTATGCAAAGCGCCGTATTTCGCGGTGCTCACCTTGAGTGGACGCAACGGCCACCGGATGAAATGGGAGAGTGGGTAGAAATCGAAGATGGGAACAGCGCGTTTCACCAAACCTATTGGCCACCATTCGATGGAGTAGATTTGAGCGGTGTATCTTTTCAGGATGTATGCTTTACGAATGCCGATTTCCGTGATGCTTTGAACGTGCAGGGCTGCTCGTTTTCCGGTGCCGAAGGTTTGGCCGAGTGCTTGTTCGACAACGATGAAATAAAGAAACGAGCCCAAGAGGCCGCTAAGTCGGGGAATCGATAGATTAAGATCAGAAACTTAACCTGTACCCCGAAAAGCGTTGAAGCGCCTCTCGGTCAATGGAGCCACGGGATGCCATGGCCTAATCTGGACCCTTGAGTGTTAGTTACCTGATTGAGATTGCTGCGGACAATTCCTCTTCAATTCGAAGAATTGTCCGAACCGCTGAACACACTTTGCCAGCCATCTTTGGGGTTTCGGCATAGTAGTTGGCATGGGCGATGTCATTGCGTAACCTGACGATTGAGTTGAAATCGCGTTTCAGCCCCGTCGCGCTTCCGGGAATCAGCCGTCTCTTGCGTATGATCGTGGCCTTGTCCGCAAGTTGGCTTAACGCGATTTCACTGACAAAACCGTCTTCCATCTTGGCCCTGTCAATCGCTTCCTGAATGGCCGCCCGCCGGTCTATGCTGAGCACCGCAAGCCAGCCCGTGCCGCTGTCGGCGTTCCATTCTTTCTCGATCCGTGCAGCCATCGTCATTTCCAGACGGGTGACCAAGGTGAACAAGGCAGCGCGAACCGGCAACTGTTGCAGGTCCGAAAGGCTAACCAGACCGGCCACCCGATCGCCCGAGACGACAAGCCTGGTGGGTTGCTCGTCGGCCCTCTTCACGAAGTCGACAATGCTTGCGTCCGCCCCGATCACGATGCCTTCCGAGAAGGGTACGAAATTATCGTCGATCGCCTCCTGAGGGGCTCTCTCGCAGAACCATCGCGCCGCCTCATAGAGACCCAGGATGCGTTCCTCCCCATCCACTATGGGCAGAAAGCTGAAATTCTTCGTGTTCCGGTCCGCGACATCGCTGGCTGTCTCGTCGCGCCGACAGGTCTGCAGTTCGGCCCGCGGCGTCATGATCATGTCGACCGTGAGGCCTCGCTGCACCCGGTCGAGCACATCGCGTCCAGTGTCGCCAGAATTTGCCCAGCGGACCGTCATGGTTCTGCTACCTCGCTGCAGACGGTCAAGCGCCTGCGACTCCCGTAAAATTCTCTTGCCTTCGAAGCCTCGGCGCCGCCAGTAACCTCTCGGCCGCACTCATGGCAATACTCCCAACACTATCCGCGATGCCGGACATCTTCGATCACGATTGCGATGTGCGGCTACAGTCCTTGCGGAGCTTGCCGGAACGCTTTCCGCCGATTTCGGCTCGAGAGTATCCGTTCGGCGCTCAGGGCATGAGCGCTGTGACAGGTCGGCGAAACGGCCGGAAGGTGGCATCATCCTCTGGGATTGCAACTTCCAGCAGTGACCGCGCGCATTCCATCCCCCGGATACCGAAAGGTTGTAAGCGTGCAGCGCTCTGCGGACGGGGTTCGGCCGAGATTATCCACTCAGCACCCAGGGCCGAAGCGGATCTCAAAGTTGGGTGTCGGATGAACGGGGAATATCTGCGTCGGCTACGTTGGTGAGAATCGGCACTGGGCGTCGATTGGGCGCGTACTTCGCAAGCGGGCTCCGGCTTGCGTTTGCGAGCTGCGTTGAAACACACTGCCAATGTTTCGACGCAGTCCTTATGGAGAGGTATCGCCCATGACGAGGCAGGAATTAGTGCAGGACGACATGGCCACCGAGAGCGACAAACTGGCTGAGCTTCCTGTCTTCTCGGTGGACTTGCGAGAGGCGGCCCGCCGGTCGGAGTCCGAAGTGTCCGAGTGGGTTCCCGAACGGCTCGACCAAGCGATCCAGCGTTACCGGAAGTTCTTCCATCTGGCCAGCCTGGACCCCGGTGTCGCTCCGACGCGAGAGATTGACATGATCTGGCATCTGCATATGCAGGCGCCAGTCGCCTACTACAATGATTGCATAAGGCACTGCGGGCGCATCCTGGACCATGATGGCGGTTTCGGCAAAACGCCGGAAGAGGCGGTGATTCTGAGCCAGGTCTTTTCCAGGACCGCCGAGCGCTGGCAAGAGGTTTTCGGAGAGCCCTATGTGGCCGACACGAGGAGTGGAACAAGGTGCTGGCATGACTGCCAAAACCGATGCTGGCACGCGTGCAAGAGCGTGTCGGCGGATGTCTCCGCAGTGAATTCCCGGTGACCGACCCCATAGACGCTATCCGTGCCGGATTGAACCGCAACGGCCTGGTCACGTGTTCGGTGAAGAGAGAGGCGGTTTGCGAAGTATTGTCCGGGATAGCGCAAATTGTGGAGCAGACACAGGTACGGCAGCTCGACGGAGCCACAACGTACCTGTGCGGGCACGATGCGGTACCGTTGCATACGGACCATCCCGAGGCCCGTTGGGTCGCGTGGTGGTGCGAGGCCCAGGCGAAGCGCGACGGCGCGAGCGTCCTGGCGGATGGACAGGCTGTGCTCTCATTGATGGGCGACCGGGCCGAAGCCCTCAAGGAGGCCGAGCAGCATGTGCCGCCGCAGTTGCCGCGACAAGTTCTTGAGGCAGCCCCGGTCTGGAACGGGGAGCGGCTCTATTTCGCGCCCTGGTATCCGCTGGTGCGTACGACAAGTGCAGGCAGTCGGGCCTTGGGGTTCTTCAAGAGTTTGCTTGCCATGGGGTTCGGTCACCGACGCATTCGGCTCCTGCCTGGCGACTTGTTGGTCTTAGACAATGGTCGCTGGTTGCATGGCCGCGACAAGCTCGAGAGACACAACGATCGGTTTCTCCACCGTTTCTGGCTGCAATAGCGCCCGTGCCTTGGGCGAATAGGCCATACCAACACTTGCTACTAGACCACGCACCAGTGTTCTTGTGGCGAAACCTAGAGGTCGAGGCCGCTAGCTCGCCGGGTCATGGTCGTAGGGCTTCAGTCGCACTTCGGCCGGAAGTTCGAACTGGACCGAGTAGCGTTTGGTGTACTTCGTCCCCCGAGACACGAACGCTTACGAACGGTTACCCGCAAGGACGTCTGGCTGCGGCCCCTCAGAAGAGATTGGCAACGAACGCTCAACCGCTAGAATCTCTTCAGGACGGTCGGTTCGGGTGAGCAACCCGGCAAGCGGCTAACCATCTCCCCATCCCCCAAGACCCGGACGGTTACGGACCCGAACGCATGCCTGACGGCGGAACCGGCACCGGGATGCGCAGGAATTGGATCTGAAACGGTACCTAATCGGTACCTGAAGAAAGTGGCACCGGAGACAGGTGGAATTTACGTTAGCTACTGTATTGAAATAACAAAATAAATTGAAACTTGCCGCCGCTCTGTCGAATATTGCTCCAGTGGAGATATCTTTCCGGCACTTCGCAAGGGACCAAAGTGCCGTGCGGGAAAGATTTCTCCGCTCGCTGCGCTCGGTCGAAATGACGAGGAGGGGCGGCTTACGCCGCTTCGGTCGAAATGACGGTAGAGTGTGGAGCGCGCTACCGCCCGCCCGCTGCCCGGCCGGCGCGGGCGGCCCAGTAGTCCCAGGCGCGTTTGAGCGGGTTGGCGCCGGTGTTGGTCGCCCAGGACAGCGCCATCTCGCCGGGGGACAGGAAGCGGATATCGCCGAGCGGGCGTGCGGCGAGCAGGAGCGCGGCATTGGTTTCCAGGTAGATCGCCTTCATCACCGTGTCGCGCAGGCCGGCGCCGGTGACGACGCAGCCGTGGCCGCGCATCAGGGCGATGCTGTTTCCGGCAAGAGTCCGCGCCAGGTCTTCGCCCTGTTCCATGGTGGTGACCAGCATGTTGGTGTCGCCGAAGCGCTCGGCGATGTCCCAGACCGGGACCGTGTCGCCGATGCCGGACGCCATGTGGAAGACCGGCTTCAACGGCGCGCCGGTGACGCCGAACGGGATCACCGAGAGGCTGTGGTTGTGGACGATGCAGCCGACGTCCGGGCGCGCGGCATAGATCGCGCCGTGGATCGGCCGCTCCAGATAGAGCGCCCGCGTGTCGCCCGCCGAAGGCCCGGCCGGCTCCCCGTCCAGGCCAAGGGCGACGATATCGCCTTCGTCCACCAGTTCCGGGCTGCGCGAGACCGAGATCAGGTAGCGGCCGGCGTCCTCCGGATCGCGCAGGCTGACATGGCCGAAGCCGTCGACCACCCCCTCATGCGCGAGGATCCGGTTGGCCGTCACCAGATCGGCGATCAGCGCGTTCCTGTCCGCCATGGGCTTTCCTCATCTTCGTCGCCCGACCGCTCGGCTGTGCCTACCATAGCGCGGGCATCCCGCCGCTTGACAGGCCCCTGCCGGTCGCTACTTGTCCGCTGCGGGCCCTGCCGCCGGGTCCGCCGGATTTTCCAGACAGAGTCGAGCAGGCCGGGCGCTTCCGATGCATCCTTTCCGCACGCATAGCTGCGGCGCGCTGCGCGCCGATCACACGGGCGAGACGGTCCGCCTGTCCGGCTGGGTCCACCGCAAGCGCGACCACGGCAACCTGCTGTTCCTCGACCTGCGCGACCATTACGGCGTGACGCAATGCGTCGCCGAGACCGGCGATCCGGCCTTCGCCGTTATGGACGAGGTCAAGCTGGAAAGCGTGCTGACCGTGACCGGCCCGGTTGTCGAGCGCTCCGAGGATACGGTCAACCCGAACCTGCCGACCGGCCATGTCGAGGTGAAGGTGGCCGAGGCCCGTGTCGAATCCGCCGCCGCGCCGCTGCCGCTCCAGGTCAACAGCGACACCGACTATGGCGAGGAGGTCCGCCTGCGCCACCGCTATCTCGACCTGCGGCGCGAGAAGATGCAGCGCAACATTGCCTTGCGCTCGGACGTCATCGCCTCGATCCGCCGGCGCATGATCGACCAGGGCTTCCGCGAGTTCCAGACGCCGATTCTGACCGCCGGCTCGCCGGAGGGCGCGCGCGACTACTTGGTGCCGTCGCGTATCCATCCCGGCCGCTTCTATGCGCTGCCCCAGGCGCCGCAGATGTTCAAGCAGCTGCTGATGATCGCGGGCTTCGACAAATATTTCCAGATCGCGCCCTGCTTCCGCGACGAGGACGCCCGGGCCGACCGCTCGCCCGGCGAGTTCTACCAGCTCGATTTCGAGATGAGCTTCGTCACCCAGGAGGATGTGTTCGCCGCGCTGGAGCCGGTCCTGCACGGCGTGTTCGGGGAATTCGGCGGCGGCCGGACGGTGACCGCACCGCCCTTCCCGCGCATCCCGTTCGACGAGGCGATGCTGAAATACGGCACCGACAAGCCGGACCTGCGCAACCCGCTCGAAATCGTCGACGTCACCGAGGCCTTCCGCGGCTCCGGCTTCAAGATTTTCGCAAGGCTGATCGAGCAGGGCGCAGTCGTCCGCGCCGTGCCCGGCCCGGGCGCCGGCAGCCGCGCCTTCTGCGACCGCATGAACGGCTGGGCCCAGGACCAGGGCAAACCCGGCCTCGGCTATATCTTCTGGCGCGAGGGCGCGGGCGCCGGGCCGATCGCCAACAATCTCGGGCCGGAGCGCGTCGCGCAGATCGCGGAAGCCGCCGGCGCGGCGGACGGCGACGCGGTCTTCTTCGTCTGCGACAAGCCCAAGGCGGCGGCCGAGTTCGCCGGCACCGTGCGCACGAAGGTCGGCGAGGAGCGCGGCTTGATTGCACAGGACCGGTTCGATTTCTGCTGGATCGTCGATTTCCCGATGTACGAGATCGACGAGGCGACCGGCCGGCTTGACTTCAGCCACAACCCCTTTTCGATGCCCCAGGGCGGGCTGGAGGCGCTGGCGCAGGACGATCCGCTGGCGATCAAGGCTTTCCAGTACGACATCGTCTGCAACGGGGTGGAACTGTCCTCCGGCGCGATCCGGAACCACCGGCCGGAAATCATGGTCAAGGCGTTCGAGATTGCCGGCTATTCGGCAGCCGATCTGGAAGAACATTTCTCCGGCATGTTGAATGCCCTGAAATTCGGCGCGCCGCCTCATGGCGGCTCGGCGCCTGGAATCGACCGGATCGTCATGCTGCTCGCCGACGAACCTAACATCCGCGAGGTCATCGCCTTCCCGATGAACCAGCAGGCCGAAGACCTGATGATGAGCGCGCCCGCCGAAGTGCCGGAGGAACGGCTGCGCGAACTGCACATCCGGCTGCAATTGCCGGCCAAGGCAAAGGCGGAATAAGCCAGGCGCCACGAATCCCGTCGATATCGGGCTTGTCCGTAACTTCGTCCGGATTATCCTGCGTGGGTGGAGTCCGGCCGCGGTGCAGGACTTGCGCGGGGCCCCGGAATTCCGGATCGGATGCGCCATGCAGTTGAGCCAGCCGACCAGAAAGACGATCGCCGGAGCCGGCGCCGCCTGGCTGCTGCTGCTTCCGGGAGCGGCTGTTGCGGAGAGCCTGGAGCAGATTGCACGGCGGCAGGCACCGCACAAGGCGATCTACGCGCTCGCAACGGACCGGATCAGGGCCGCGTCAAATCTCGCCCACGCCGACGGCGCGATCTACTACGAGATTCGCGAAACCTGCACGGACTGGCGCATGCGGCAGCGCTTCCGGCTGCGCCTCACCCGAAACGAACGCGAAGCGGTCGAGACCGAGACCGATTCTGTCCTCGTCGAGGCGCGGGACGGCCGGAGTCTGACCTTTACCGTCGTGACCAAAGCCGACGGCACGGTCACCGACCGCCTGTCGGGCATCGCAAGGTTAAGCCGGGTCGGCGGTTCCGGGGTGGTCGAACTGCGCGAACCGGAACCGGCGCGGATCCCGCTGCCGGCCGGCACCGTCTTTCCGACCTGGCACTACCTGAACGTCGTTCGCGAGGCCGAACGCGGGCGCCGGACGATCTGGTCGACGATTTTCGACGGATCGGAAGAGCGCGGCCGGCACAGCGGCATCAACGTCGTGGTCCTCAAGCAGAGTCCGCCGCCCGGCAGGGCGGAGGGCCGGCGGCTTCTCCAGCGTCCCGGCTGGCTGATGCGGGTTACCTATTTCGCGCCGGAACCCGGAGACGGACGTCCGACCTATTCATTCCGCGTGCATATGACCGACACCGGGATCGCGCGCGACATGCTGCTCGACTATGGCGCATTCACCATGACCGGCACCCTCAAGGCGCTCGAGCCGCTCGACCGGCCGGACTGCTGAGGCGCTGGGGTCAGCTGGAACTCCGGCGGGCCGTCCGCAGGCTCCGGCCCTTGGCGATGGCGTCGCGGCCGAGCTTGTCGCGCACGGCATCCAGCGTATGCTCGACGGCGGCGCGCCTGCTTGTGTCCGAGTCGAGCAGGTCCGTCTCGCCCGCGCCGTCCGGCGGTGCCAGGTCGCTCAGTCCGATGCCGATCAGCCTGAATGCTGTGCCGTCGCACTCGCCAGCCAGCATGGGAAGGGCGGCCCGGTACATGTCCTCGGCCAATTGGGTCGGCTCGCCCAAGCGGCGCTGGCGCGTCCGCGTTCGAAAGGCCGAGGTCTTCAGCTTCAAGGTCAGCGTCCGGCCGGCCAGTTCCGCCGCTTTCATGCGCCGGGAAACCGCTTCGCACAGCGGCCAGAGCCGGGTTTCGAGCGCCGCCGCATCGGACAGGTCTTCTTCGAAGGTGGTTTCCGACGACACACTTTTCGCCGCGCCGCCGCGATGGACCCGGCGGCTGTCCTCGCCGCGCGAAAATCGGTAAAGCCGGCTGCCGATGCTGCCGTAGCGCGCCTGCAGTTCCCGTTCGTCGAGACCCTGCAGCTGGCCCACGGTGCGAATGCCGTCGCGCGCCAGTTTCTTTCGCATCGCCTTGCCGACGCCCCAGACGATCCCGACCGGCTGCCGGGCGAGAAAGGCCCTGGCTTCCGCCCGGCCGACCACCAAAAAGCCGTGCGGTTTGTCGAGGTCGGACGCGACCTTGGCCAGAAACTTGTTGTAGCTCAGCCCGACCGACGCCGTGACGCCGGCTTCGCGGCGGATGCGGCGGACCAGCCCGGCCAGGACGATCGCCGGCGGCGCGCCGTGCAGACGCGCCGTGCCGGCCAGGTCGAGAAAGGCCTCGTCGATGGAGATCGGCTCGACCGCGGGCGTGAGGTCTTCCATCATCCGGCGGATCTGCCGGCCGACCGTTTGGTATTTCGCCATGTCGGGCCGGATTACCACGGCGTCGGGGCAGGCTTTCAGCGCCTTGAACATCGGCATTGCCGAGTGAACGCCATGGATGCGCGCGATATAGCATGCGGCGGAAACGACGCCGCGACGACCGCCGCCCACAATGACCGGTTTGTCGCGCAGTTCAGGATCGTCCCGTTTCTCGACGCTGGCATAGAAGGCGTCGCAATCGATATGGGCGATGGCGAGCGCGAACAATTCGTCGTGACGGAGGATGCGCCGGCCGCCGCAGGCCGGGCAACGGCCGGCCTTTCCCGCGCCGCCGGAATTCTCCGGCGCGGCCTCGTCGAGCACGGTATCGCAGTCGCGGCAGAAGGCGGTCATTGGCTGTAGAGCGTCACCTGTTGCGCAACGCCCAGCCTATCACAATTTCCGCCCCGGCCCCGACCGCCCGGCGCCTGAAAGGCAAAAGCGCCGTCGGAGGCGACGGCGCTTGTATTCCCTTCGATTTTCGGTCGGACGGAACTGTCCGCCCCGGCGCTATTTGATTCTCGCTTCCTTGAACAGCACATGCTTGCGCGCGACGGGATCGTATTTCTTCTTTTCCAACTTCTCCGTCGTATTCTTGGGATTCTTGAACGTAACGTAAAAGTAGCCGGTGTCCGCCGTGCTGACGAGCCGGATTTGCTGGGTGTTGGGGCGTTTCGGCATGGTCCGGATGCTCCGCCCGTCAGCCGGATAGGCGCCGGGTCCGCTGGATAAGGTCAAGGCGCAGAAAATAGAGAGCCGGTTTCGCCTGTCAACCGGACGCCGGCATCGCTTCTACCGCATGTTTGTCGCGTCGGTCGCGCGGTCTTCAGCGCGCTCCTGTCCGGTCGTAACGCGATCTTCCGGTTCCGGCGCCGATGCGGTCAGGGCCAGCCGGTACAGGCGCCGATCCGCCAGCAGGCTTCGTGCAATCTCCACTTCCACGTCCGGCGGGCCGCTCAGGGTGCGCGCAGGGCAGGCAGCGCGCAGCGTACGAACGCCGTCGGCCGTCGGTTCGCTGTGCCGGCGCCAAGCGCGGAAGGCCTCGATCGACGCGGTCTCGCCGGCAACGAGCCGGGCGATCGCCCGGCGCGACGCATGGACATCTCTCCGATCGTTGCCGGTACAGATGTTCGGTCTCACGCCGAGAGCCTGGAGCGTATAGCCCGTGGGAGCATGAAACCGGGACCAGGTGAGAATAATCTCGCCGCCGTTGGGCAGGGAGGCGACGCTCTGCACGGTGCCCTTGCCGAAAGAATTGCTTCCGACGACGACGGCCCGGCCATTGTCCTGCAATGCGGCGGCGAGGATCTCGGAAGAAGATGCGGTGCGGCCGTTGACCAGCACAACGATCGGCTTGCCGCGCAGCACATCGCCGTATCGGGCACTATAGCTGCGGCGACTGTTCGGATGGCGCCCGCGGGACTGCATGATCTCTCCGTCGTCCAGGAACAGGTCCGAAACCCTGATCGCCTGTTCGAGGAGCCCGCCCGGGTTATCGCGCAGGTCGAGGATGGCGCCGCTCAATTTCTGGCTGCCGATCGCCGTGCGCATCCGCGCTACCTTTCCGGCTGTTCTGCGGGCGGTGTCGTTGCCGAACCGGACGATCCGGAGATACACGGTATTGTCGTCGCGGCGCGCGATCACGGTCTGCGGTACGATGAATGCACGCGTGACGCTCACCAGGAGGGGCTGTTTGCGGGCGGTGCGCCGTACCGTCAGCCGGACTTCGCTGCCCCGGGGCCCGCGCAGGCGCCGGACGACGTTTTGCAGGCTCATTCCGCGAATCGGTACTCCGGCGATAGCCGCGATGATGTCGTTGTCCTTGAGGCCCGCTTTGTCACCGGGGGTGCCGGGCATCACGGTAATGATCCGGGTGAGGCCGTTTTCCGACCGGATGGTGACACCGATACCGCCATACCCTTCGCGCAGGGCCCTGTTCTCGCGCGCTTCAGCAGGCGTGGAATAGCGGGAGTAGCGGTCGAGCGACACAAGCGCTGCACGGAAAACAGCGCGATAGATTTCTTCCGGCTGGGCGTTGCGGACTTTCACAGACACCTTTCCCGCGGCTTCGAAGGCGCGGACGGTGACTTCTGCCCAGCCGCGGAAATCGTCCGCTCCCGGCTGTTCGAGATGGGCCACGCTTTTACCGTCGTATTGGATGGCGATCCTGCCGCCCGTCGGAATTGCACGCGCCTTGGGATCGACCTTCGACAGACCGCTCAGGCCCGACAACGCCACGTCCCGAATCGGAACATGGCGTATGTAACGCTTTGCGACGAACCGGTAGCCTGCTCCGATCACCGTTTGTCCGGCTTCGGAAAGGGGCGCTGAAATCAGATCGCTACGGCTCGCACAGGCGGTTGCCGCGACCAGGAGAAAGGCGATTGCATAGCGCAGGCTCCAACGGGTCATGAATCGTCCGATCGATCGTCCGATGGCTTTGCCGGCCGGATCACATCGCTCCATTCGGCTCTCCGCACGTCGTCCCGCCCGGGCACAGGGGTCACCGAATTGCCATTCCTGCCTGCCCGCAGAAAAGAATTGCCGTGCACCGCTGTTTTGTCAAATTCTTTTTGTTCGCATTTTCTCTATATTTCAAAAGGTTGAAAGAATTGGTTAAATTTAGTCATTAAATCACCGAGTTTTTTCATCCGGCTCTTCAGTATTATCTTCCCCTTCGTTTCGCCGCTTTCCCGTCATCCAGAAGATCGAACAGCAGTCCCCCGGTAACCGGTACCGCATCGCGCAGCCGCACCCGCACCCTCTCGCCGATTCGGACGTTCAGACCGCCCGGCGCACTGCGGGACCGGCGCTTCCGCCCGTCGAAACGGAAATAGCGGTCGGGCAGCAGGCTCATGGGGATCAACCCGCTTGCACCGTTCTCGAGCAAGGTGACGAACAAGCCGGCTCGCGTAATGCCGGAGACGGCCGCATCGAATTCTGCGCCGATCCTGTCCTGCAGGAAGGCGGCCGTATATCGGTCTATTGCGTCGCGCTCGGCCGCCATGGCGCGGCGTTCGGCCGAAGAAATCCGCTCGCCCCAGTCATGCATTGCGCCATCCGCCCCGGCGGGCAGGCCATCGGGCATGCCGTCAGCCATTCCTCCGACGATGACGCGATGCACGAGCAGGTCTGCGTAGCGGCGGATCGGCGAGGTAAAGTGGGCATAGCGCGGCAGGGCGAGTCCGAAATGACCGCAATTCCGGGGGCTGTAGGCGGCCTGGCTCTGGGCGCGCAGGATCAGTTCGTGGATCGTCCGGCCCTGGGGCAGCCCGGCGGTTTGCGCCAGGATACGGTTGAGGTCGGCCGGCCGAAGGCCGCTCGCAGGCATGGACACACCCAAATCGTCGAGGGCCATCTTCAGGGTTTCCAGACCGTCTGCGGTCGGCGGCTCGTGAATGCGGTACATGCATGGCCGGTTGCGTTGAGTCAGATGCTCGGCCGCCGCGACATTGGCGGCGATCATGAAATCCTCGATCAGGCGGTGGCTGTCGTATCGCGGCGCCGGCCGGATGTCGGTCACCCGGCCGGCCTCGTCCAGCCGGATTTGCCGCTCCGGAAGCTGGAGTTCCAGGGTCTCACGGGCAGCGCGCGCCGCGGCAAGCGCCGCCCAGGCGCCGTAAAGCGGCTCAATGACCGGTTTCAGCAGCGGTGCGGTCTCCGCATCCGGGGAGCCGTCACGGGCCTGCTGCACCTGCTCGTAGGTGAGACGGGCGGCCGAGCGCATCAAGGCCCGTTCGAACCGATAACCAATAAGCCTGCCGCCGGCGTCGATCGCCAGATGTGCAGCCACGCAGGCCCGGTCCTCATCCGGGCGCAGGGAACAAAGGTCGTTGGACAGGCGCTCGGGCAACATCGGCACAACCCGGTCGGGAAAGTAGACCGAGTTGCCGCGATTCAGTGCTTCCCGATCCAGCGGCCGACCGGACCGGACATACCAGGCAACGTCGGCGATCGCTACGATCAGTCTCCAGCCGCCGGGATTGTCATTCGCAGTGTCCCTTTCGGCCCATACAGCGTCATCGAAGTCCCGCGCGTCCTCTCCGTCGATGGTGACCAACGGGAGGCCGCGCAGGTCCTGACGGCCGCTGCCGGATGCCGGTTTGAGGGCGGCCGCTTCGTCCAGCGCCGCATTCGGGAACGCGTGCGGAAGGTTGTGGCTGTGAATACAGATCAAGCTGACCGACTGCGGGCCGGACGCCGATCCGAATTTTCCGGCCACGCGGGCCAGCCGCGGGCCGAGCGGCTTGCCGGGAACGATCTCGGCCTCGACCAGATCCCCGTCCCGGGCATCGTTTTCCATGCCACGCGGAATAGCAACGTCGTGACGGAACCGGCGATCCGTCGCAATGAGCTTTCCGCCGTACGGCCCGCCACCCGTATCTTCGCGGAAGATTCCCAGCACCCGGCCCGGCGCACGGTCCAGCCGCTTCATGGTTCGGGCGGTCCAGACGCCGCCGCCAGGCCCGGAGATACGCGCCAGAACCCGGTCGCCGACGCCGGGCGGGCGGCCCCGCTCGGGCAGCAGCCGGATCGGTGGCGGCTCGCCGTCGCCGTCCCAGCGAATTGGTGCCGCCAAAACATCGCCGTCCTCCGTGACCGAGGTTACCTCGATGACCGTAACCTCGGGCAGTGCGCCGGCCGGCCGATGGCGGCGGTTCCTGGGCAGCAGTCCTTCCTTCTTCATGTTCCGGAGCAGATCGCGCAGCCGGATGCGGTCGGCGCCGCCCAGATTGAACGCCCGCGCGATTTCCCGCTTGCCGACCGGACCGCCGCTATCCCGAATATACTCAAGGACCTGCTCGCGGGTCGGAAAAGGGGAGCGGCCCCTCGGCTTCGCGGATCGCTTGCCCGTCACGCTGTTCCCTCTTCGCTTCCCGGAAGCCGGACCTGTGCGGGCATCGACGCTGGGGGCCGGACCTATTTTGTCGGCAGGTTCGCGTCGTCCCCGGCGTTCGGCCCGCTCGCCGACGATCCCTTTCCGGCTGGCGCCTTCTTTGCGGCCCGTTTCTTTCCGGCCGCCGGTTTACGGGCACTCGTCTTCGCCAGTTTCGGCGCCAGCAGGGCCACGGCCTCTTCCAGCGTGACCGATTCGATGGTTGCCCCCTTTGGCAGGCTGGCATAAGTGCGGCCGACCTTGACGTAGGGGCCATAGCGGCCGGCGCCGGCGGTAACCGGCTGTTTTTTCTGCGGATGCTCGCCGAGCTGGCGCTGCTCGCCGCCCTTGCGTTTCTGCCGGGCTTCCGCGAGCAGCGATACGGCGCGGTTTGCGCCGATCTCGAACAACTCTTCCCAGGAGTCCAGATTCGCGTAGACGCCGTCGTTCTGGACATAGGGTCCGTACCGGCCGATGGCGCCGGTGATCGGCTTGCCGTTGTCCGGATGGGTTGCAATGGTGCGGGGCAGCGAAAGCAGCTTCAGCGCGATCTCCAGATCGACCCTGTCCGGATCCAGCCCGCGGGGCAGCGAGGTCCGTTCGGGCTTGCCGGATGCCGTGGAGCCGGCCCGCTGGACATACGGGCCGTAGGGACCGGTCTTCAGTTCGATTGCGGCGCCACTCGCCGGGTCTGCGCCCAGTTGCCGGTCGCTGCTTGCGGCCGCGGCATCGCGCACGCTGTCGTCGACCACTGCGAGCGGTCGCGTGTAGCGGCAGGCCGGGTAGTTCGAACAGCCAATGAAACCGCCATTGCGGCCGATCTTCAGACCAAGCCGGCCGTCGTCGCAGGACGGGCAGGCGCGCGGCGCGCCGCCGTCTTCCCGGTCCGGGAAGAAATGCGGACCGAGCGCCTCGTCGAGCGCATCGATGACCCGGGCGCGGTCAAGCTCCATGGCATCGGCAATTGCTGCATTGAACGAGGTCCAGAATTCCTGAAGCAGTTTCTTCCAGTCGGCCCTGCCGTCCGAGACGGTATCGAGCTGTTCTTCAAGGCCGGCTGTGAAGCCGTATTCGACATAGCGTCCGAAGAAATTGGTCAGGAAGCTGGTAACCACGCGGCCCCGATCTTCCGGATGGAACCGGCGCTTTTCGAGCCGAACATAATTGCGATCCTGCAGCACCTTGAGGATCGAGGCATAGGTCGAAGGCCGTCCGATGCCGAGTTCTTCCAGCCGCTTGACCAGGCTCGCCTCGGTGTAGCGGGGCGGCGGCATGGTGAAATGCTGCGCCGGGCGCACGGCGGTCCGGTCCACGGCTTCGCCGTCGTTGATTTCCGGCAAAATCCTGTTGTCGTCATCCGCCGTATTCCGGCCCGGTTCGGGCTCCCGGTCGGACGGATCGTCCCGGCCCTCCCGGTAGAGCTTGAGAAAACCGTCGAACCGTATTGTCGATCCCGCGGCACGCAGCCGGATCATCCGGTTCGCGCTCGCAATATCGGCCGTTACCTGGTCGAGAACCGCGCTCTCCATCTGGGAGGCAACGGTGCGTTTCCAGATCAACTCATAGAGTTTTGCCTGTTCGGCCGTGAGGTGGCGTGCCACATCGCCCGGCCGCCGGAACAGGTCGGTCGGGCGGATCGCCTCATGGGCTTCCTGGGCGTTCTTCGCCTTCGTCCTGTAGCGACGCGGGCTCGCAGGCACATAGGAACTGCCGTAGTCATGCTCGATCAGGCGGCGGCAACCGCCGACCGCTTCGCCTGACAGCGCCGTCGAATCGGTCCGCATATAGCTGATCAATCCGACTGTCTCGCCGCCGATATCCACGCCTTCGTAAAGACGTTGTGCGGTGCGCATGGTGCTGTCGGCGCTCATGCGCAGCTTCCGGGAGGCTTCCTGCTGCAGGGTGGAGGTCGTAAAAGGCGGCGCCGGATGGCGCCGGACCTGCTTGCGCTCGACGCCGGCGCAGGCGAAAGCCGCCGCTTCGATCGCCGCGACAGCAGCCCCGGCCTGGGCCTCGCTGGCGATGGCGAGCCGGTCGAGCTTCTTGCCGTCGAGATGGGTGAGGCGGGCAGTAAAGCGGTCGCGCCGCGGCGTCAGGAAATCGGCGTCGACCGTCCAGTATTCCTGAGTCCGGAAGCGCTCGATTTCGTCTTCGCGCTCGCACACCAGACGCAGGGCGACCGACTGCACGCGCCCTGCGGAGCGCGCGCCCGGCAGTTTTCTCCAGAGCACGGGCGAGAGATGGAACCCGACGAGATAGTCGAGCGCCCGGCGCGCCAGGTACGCATCGACCAGATCCCGGTCGATGCTCCGCGGCTTCTCCATGGCCTGCCGGACGGCATCCCGCGTGATCTCGTGAAACACGACGCGCCGGATATCGAGATTCTCGATCCGGTATTTCTGACGGAGCAGTTCCAGGACATGCCAGGAAATCGCCTCGCCCTCGCGATCCGGGTCGGTTGCGAGGAACAGGCTGCCGGCCTGTCTGGCGGCGTTTGCGATTTCGTCGATCCGCTTTTTTGCACGGGCGTCGACCCGCCAGGTCATGGCGAAACCGTTGTCCGGATCGACCGAGCCCTCCTTCTCGGCAAGGTCGCGGACATGGCCATAGCTGGCGAGGACCCGCCAGTCCGCACCGAGGTATTTGTTGATGGTTTTCGCCTTGGCCGGGGATTCGACGACAACGACGTTCATGGCGGCTCGATAGTCAGTTGTCCGGCGCTGTCAGGTACGAAGCCATCGTACCGGCCGGCCCCCGCAGATGGGCCTGCCAGTGCGCAGCGTCAAGCATTTTGGAGACTATGCGGCGACCAGCGCGACACGGTTACCGGGATAGCGCTCGATCCTGCCAGCCAACTCGAGTTCAAGCAGAGCGGCCGCAACGGTCGCGGAATCGTCACCGAATTCACGCACCAGATCGTCGATCGGCGTCGGCGCCGGCGACAGATGATCGGCGAGCGAATGGCGGGCGTCCACAACGACGGCGTCGACCGCCGCGCGCGGCGCTTCTTCAGCAGTATCCGGCGGCAAGGCTGTCGGTTCTGAGGCACCCGGCGCGTCTCGCAATCCGGGTTGCAGCACCTGCAGGACATCGTCGGCGCTCTCGGTAAGGATGGCGCCGTCGCGCAGCAAGCCATTGGCGCCGGTGCAGCGCGGATCGAGCGGCGATCCGGGGACGGCGAACACGTCGCGGCCCTGTTCGCCGGCACAGCGCGCCGTGATCAGCGAACCCGATCGCGCGGCGGCTTCTACCACAAGAACCCCGCTGGCTATGCCGGAAACGATGCGGTTACGGCGCGGGAAATGGCGGCCCTGCGGCTTCGTGCCGACGGGCTGTTCGGCCAGGATGGCGCCGCGGCCGGCGATGTCCTGCATCAATTCTTCGTGCTCGGGCGGGTAGCAGACATCGATCCCGCCGGCGACGACGGCGATCGTGCCCGTCTCAAGCGAGCCGGCATGGGCGGCAGCGTCGATCCCGCGCGCCAGGCCGGACGCGACAGCGACACCGGCCTCGCCGAGCCCTTGCGCGATGGTGCGCGCGATGCGCTTGCCGTTCGACGAAGCATTGCGCGCGCCGACGATCGAGACGACCGGTGCGTTGCCCAGCGCTGCCACGCCGGCGAGCGAAATCAGCGGCGGCGCATCCTCCGTCGTCGCCAGGCGCCAGGGGTAGTCCGGTTCCTGTGCCGCAACCAGCCGGGCGCCGGCTTTCCGGGTTGCGGCGATCTCGGCCTCCGCCGCGGCAACCGACGCGATACGGACCGGCTTCGACCGGCCGCCGCGGCGGGACAGGTCGGGCAGCGCATCGAGCGCGTCCGCGGCCGAGCCGAAATGGCGCAGAAGGTGCCAGAAGGTGACGGGGCCGACATTCTCGCTCCGGATCAGCCGGAGCCAGGCGATCCGCTCTTCATCCGACATCGTCTGTCGATCTCCCTGGTCCATCGGGTTTCCGGTTAAATCAATATGTTCGTTGTATGTTCCACAAACCGCGGCACCGGTCAAGCGTTGGGCTATGGCGGCCTTCGCCGGTCCTCTAGGGAGTGAGCACGATCTTGGGAGCAGCAGCCTGGCCGGCACGGATATCGGCGAAGGCGCGCGCGCCCTCGGAAAGCGGCCGGATTTCGGCCCAATCGAGCGCACCGAGGCATCCTTCGAAGATCGCCGCCGCCGTCTCGCGGAAGTCGGCGGCATTGTAGGTGTACGTCCCGACGAATGTGATCTCTTGCAGGGTCATGCGACGGACGTCGAGCCCGCCCGCTGCCGAGCTGAGGCCTGTATGCAGGATGGCGCCGCCGGGCCGGACGGTGGCCGAGGCCAGCGCACGGGTTGCTTCGGACCCGACTGCGTCAAAAACCAGATCTGCATCCTCCGGGCCGTCCACCGCAGCCGGATCGTAGACGCGGAAATCGCCGGCGCGCCCGACCACGGACCTGCGCGCCGGGTTGGTCTCGGCGATATGTATTTCCGATACGCCGCGGGCGGCCAGCACCAGCCCGGCGCCAAGGCCGACGGCACCGCCGCCGATAACCAGGCAGCGCATTTCTTCGACCGGCCCGTCGAGGATCTGCTGCGACAGGCGCACCGCATGCCAGCCGCAGGCCAGCGGCTCGGCGAGTACGGCCTTTTCGGTCGGGACGCCATCGGGAATCGCGATGAGGTTGCCGGACGGCATGGCGAGCAGCTCGGCGAATGCCCCTTCGCGTGGCGGCATGGAGATTATCTGGCGCGTCCCGCAGAGATTGTCTCGCCCCGAACGGCAGGCCGGGCAGGCGCCGCAGGTCACCAGCGGATTGACTGCAACACGGCTGCCCGCCCCCGGCCCATCGATCACGGTGCCTGACACTTCGTGCCCGAGAATCAGCGGCGCCGGGCGTCGCTCGTCATGGCCGGCCCAGGCATGCATGTCAGAGCCGCAGATACCGACATGGGCAACCTGGATCAGCGCCTCTTCACCGGGTTCAGGATCCGGCGTTTCGCGATAGACCAGTGTTTCGGGCCCTGTGTAGACGAGAGCTTTCATTTCGCGGTGTATCCCCCGTCGACATACAGGATCTGTCCGGTGACATAGCCGGCCGAATCCGAACAGAGAAACAGGACAGGGCCGGCCAGATCGGCCAGTTCCCCGTTGCGCCCGATACAGGTCTGCGCCGCGTGCTTTGCCGCCAACGCCGGATCGCCGAACACCGGGCCGGTCAGCTCTGTCGGAAAAAAGCCGGGCGCCAGCGCGTTCGCCGTAATTCCATCGCGCGACCAGGCCTCGGCCATCGCACGCGTCAACTGGGCGACCCCGCCCTTCGACGCGCCGTAGGCGAGCCCGCCGGTAAAGGCGCGGGCGCTTTGCAGCGAAGCGATATTGACGATCCGGCCCCAGCCGCGCTCTCGCATCGCGGGAACCAGTGCCCGGGCGAGAAAAAAGGGTGCCGCCAAATTGATGTCGATGGTCGTACGCCACCCCTCCGCTGTGACGGCATCGGCTGGCTCACGGGTATTGACGCCGGCGGCGTTGACCAGAATTTCGGGCGGGCCGAAGGGCTGCGCGGTGCGCGCCGCCGCCGCTTCGATTGCCGAAGCATCGGACAGGTCGGCGGTGACGGCCGCCGTCTCGCCACCAGCCCCGGCGCGCCAGTCCTCGAGCGCCGCTCCGCGCCGGGCCAGGCCGACGACGCGCGCCCCGGCCTGAGCCAGCGTCGTGGCGATTGCCCGGCCAATACCCGAACTTGCCCCGGTAACGCAGGCGGCTCGGCCCGCGACGCTGAACAGATCGGCGCGGTATAGTTCCGACATTTCATCAGCCGGCAGCGGAAAGGTCGAACGTCTCGTCCGGAAAATACTTTTTCAGCCGGATGTCTGCCGTGCGGGCGTGGCCTTCCATCCCTTCGAGCCGGGAAATACGGGCGGTTGCCTCGGCGACAGGTTTCGCTCCGTCGCGCGTGGCCTGCTGCCAGGTCACCAACTTCATATATTTGTGCACAGAGAGGCCGCCGGTGTAGCGCGCCGCGCCGGACGTCGGCAGCACATGGTTCGGCCCGGCAGACTTGTCGCCGTACGCCACCGTCGTCTCTTCGCCGAGAAACAGCGAGCCGTAGCACTGCAGCCGACCGAGAAACCAGTCGAGGTCGGCAGCCTGGACATGCAGATGCTCGGGCGCATAGTCGTCGGCAATCCGGACGAGCGTCTCGCGGTCCGATACGACCATCACTTCCGCCATGTCCTGCCAGGCAGCTTCGGCGCTCTTCCTGTTGAGGTCGGGCAGCGTCTCTATGCAGAGCGGAACGAGCTCGAGGACCCGTTCTGCGAGCGGACGATGGGTTGTGGCGAGCCAGACCGGAGAATTGTAGCCATGCTCGGCCTGGCCGACGAGATCCCAGGCGACAATATCCGGATCGGCCGTTTCATCGGCCAGGATCAGGCTGTCGGTCGGGCCGGCGAACATGTCGATGCCGACCCGGCCGAACAGGATGCGTTTGGCCTCGGCGACATACTGGTTGCCGGGGCCGACCAGGATATCCGCCCGGGGCAGGCCGAACAGTCCGAACGCCATCGCCGCAACGCCCTGGACCCCTCCGAGCGCCAGAATTGCGTCGGCGCCGCACAGGTCGGCCGTGTAGACGATCGCGGGCGCGATCCCGATACCGGGCCGGGGCGGCGAACAGGCGGCAATATGGCCGCACCCGGCGACCTTTGCCGTGGTCACCGTCATCAGGGCTGAAGCGACGTGGCTGTAACGCCCGCCCGGCGCATAACACCCCGCCGCCTTGCACGGGATCGCCTTCTGCCCCGCGATCAGCCCGGGGGAAATTTCGATCTGCATGTCGCGGATCGTGTCTTTCTGGGCCTCGGCGAAGCGGCGGACATTGTCCCATGCAAAGCGGATGTCATCTTTCAGCTTTCGGGGCACCTGCTCCGCCGCGGCTTCGATCTCGTCGCGAGCCAGGACGATGTTGCCGTCATAGCGGTCGAATCTGGCCGCATATTGCTTCGCCGCTTCATCCCCGCCGGCCTCGATCCGGTTCAGAATGTCCAGGACCGCCGCGCGGATATCGCTTGCGTCGTCCGTGGATCTCCTGGAGGCCTTCTTGAGATACTCGACGGACATCGCGATCCTTATTTGTAGCTGTCGGGCAGCAAGGCAGTAGAAATTTCGGGCAGGTAGGCGATCAGCAATACCACAAGCAGCATGAAGAAGACGAATGGAACCGCGCGGCCCGCGATCTTGAGGATCGATTCACCCGTCAGACCCGAAACGACGAACAGGTTCAGCCCCAGCGGCGGCGTGATGAAACCGACTCCGAGAGCCGTGATCATCATCACGCAGAACTGGATTTCGTTCATGCCGATTTCTTGGGCGAGCGGCATGAGGATCGGCGCCAGAATGACAATGTTAGGCGTCGTCTCCATCACGCAGCCGGCCGCGATCAGGATGGCGATCATCAGCAGGATCAGCATGTAAGGGTTTTCGGTCAGCGAGGTGACCGCAAAGACGAACCCTTGCGGGACGCCGAGCGCAGCCATCGCCTGCGCGAGCGGCAGCGACATTGCGATGATCGGCAGGATCACACCGTTGACCTTGGCCGAACTCACAAGCATCGCGGGAAAGTCCGAAAGCTTCAGGGTACCGAGGATGAAGCCCAGGAAAATCGTAATAACGACCGCTGTGGCGCCGGCTTCGGTCGGCGTCAACCGCCCCGAGAAGATGCCCCAGAAGATGACTCCGGGAACCAGAAACGCGTACCAGCCGCTCCTCAGCGCCCGCCAGAGGTTGGCGGCCCATTCGGCTGTCGTGATGAGGTTTCCGCCCTCGTAGGCGTGACGGCGATTGACCACGATGTTCGTAACGAGGATCGATCCCAGGATCAAAATCCCCGGAATCAGCGCCGCCTGGAACAGGGTGGAAGCCGAGATCCCGAGGACCAGCCCGATCACGATGTAGGCGATCGAGGGCGGAATCAGAATGCCGGTACAGGCGCCGGCGGCGACCAGCGCACAGGCATGGGGGCGCGGATAACCCGCTTCGACCAGCCGAGCGATCGTCATGCGGCCGACCGCAGCGGCGCCTGCGGCATCCGAGCCGGATATTGCGGAGAACATGCCGCAGACCAGAACGGTGGCGGAGCCGAAGCCGCCCTTGGCCCAGCAGGTCAACGCTTCCGCCACATCGAGGAACTTGCGGCTGAGACCCGTGCGCACCAGGACATCGCCGGTCAGGATGAAGAGCGGCACCGCGGTCAGTGCGAAATGGTCGATCCCGTCGAACAGACTCTCGCCCAGCAGCGAAAGCGGCAACACGCCGGAAACGACCAGCATCGTCACGGCAGCCGCGCCGATCACGGCCCAGACCGGGACGCCCAGTGCGATCAGGATGACAAACAGGATGACCGGGCCGTAGAAATCCCAGCCGATCGCCACGCCTTCCTGCTTCATCTGGTTCCAAAGCATGGCGCGATCCTCAATCGAAGAGCCGTTCGCCCTCGTATACGGAGCGCCCGGCAGCGAAGTCTGAGATGTCGCGGAGTAGCGACTGGATTAGGCGGAAGATCATCAGCGAGAAGCCGAGGGGCACGGCGGCCAGGAACCAGACCATCGACATGCGCAGGCCGTGGCTGACCGAGCCGAACTTCCATGACACCGTCACCGTCTCGAAAGACCACCAGACCGCGAGTACGGCGATGATCATCATGACGATGTCGCCGAAAATGTAGAGGCCGGCCTTCACCCGCGGCCCGACATAGTTGAACAGGACGTCGATCCGGATATGCGCCCGGTCGCGCACCGCCGCAGCGGCGCCGATCCAGGCCAGGTAGATGAAGGCGTAGCGCACGATCTCTTCGCCCCAGATCGAGGAGTAGGCGAACAGCTCGCGGCGAACGACCTCGACCGCCATGGTTGCGACGAGCATGGTGTAGAACACCAGCAACGCCCAGCGTTCGGCGTTTCGGTTCAGGATAGCCAACATGCGCTTCCCCCTTTCCGGACCGGGTTCGGCCGATCGGGTGGCGGCTCCAATCTACGCGGGCAGGAGGCGCCGGGCGCGCCAACCGCACCCGGCGCGACGACAGCCGTCAGGCGTCGTGGACGTAGTACCGGCCCATTGTTGCGGCGGCCTCGACCAGCTTGTCGAAGGCGTCCATAGAACCGGCGAGACCGGTCTTGAAGCTGTTCCATTCGGAGCGCTGGTACCCGCCGGCTTCCTGCCAGGCTTTCAGCTGTGCCGGGCTGAGCGAATGGAACTTGACCCCGGACTTGCGCAGCTCGGCCATCGCGAAGTTGCGCGCGGCGGGGACCTTGGCGAGGTTTTGCTGGGAGGTGATCTCCGCTGCAAACTCGATCCCCTGTTTGACGTCTCCGGGCAGGCCGTTGAACCATTCGAGGTTGCACGAATAGACCTGGCTGTCCGGCACTGCCTGGGTGAAGGTGATATGGCTGAGAATGTCCTTGAAGCCGAAGACGTGAAGCGCGCCGACCGCCGGGTCGAGCGCATCCGCAACCCCCTGCTTGATCGCCGAGGGGGTTTCGCCCCAGGCCACGGGCGTCGGGTTGGCCCCGACCATGCGATAGTATTGCTGCAGCATCTTGGAGCCCGGAACCCGGAACTTGACGCCCTTGAGGTCGGCCGGCGAGATGACCGCACCGGCGCCGCCCTTGCGGACGGCAACGACCCGCGGATCGATCACGACATAGTAGAGCGGCTTGAAGCCCCTTGCCGCGACCTTGGGATGGACCGTCTTTTTCCAGTGATCCGAGTTCACGAGGTTGACGAAGCGCTGATTGGCGCCGCACAGGTAGGGCAGGTTGATGAGGTCGACGACCGGAGCGAAAGGCGCGAAATTGGACAGCGAATGCTGGGCCGCCTGGATCGTGCCGCCCTGGACCTTCTGGGCCAGCGCTCCGCCCGCGCCGAGCTGGCCGCCGGCTGCGAGCTTGACGTAAACCTTACCGTTGGTGGCGTTCTGGATGTTCTCCTTGAAGTCGAGTTGCATGATCGGATAGCTGCGATCCGCCGTCAGCACATAGGCGGTCCCGATCGTCATGATGTGTTTGGCGGCCCGCTTGCGCCGGGCTTCTTCCCGCGCCGTCTGGGCCGAGGCTTCGCTCGATCCAAGCACACCGGCCGCGGCCGCGACCGCGGCTGCGGTAAATCCGCCGGTACCGACCAGTTTGACGAAATTTCGCCGTTCGACCGATGCGATCTCGGCTTTGGTCTTTTCGTCTGTCATCTTGTTTCCTCCCTTGGGATGTTCGTCTATTGGGTGTTGCCGCTGCGTGTTTCGGCTGCCTCCAGCATCAGGACGCCGGTCACGAACAGAAGCGCGGCGGCAAAGAGGGTCAGCATCTCCGCCACGTCGCTGAACGGCGTGCCGAGGCCCGCGGCGCCCAATGCAACGCTGGCGAAGAAGACGAGAAAGCAGATCAGTGCGCCGACAAGGACTATGCGGCCTGTTCGAATCACCTGGGCGTCTCCTTACCCCGACAGCCGGCGACCGACTCGCCGTGCTGTCGACCAGTATCGAGGCAATTTGTCGCCAATGCAAGCGCTTTTATTTTGAATTGAAGCGCTTTCATTAGAATAATTCGGGATTTTTTAAAATGAAGCCGACCGGAAGATGAGATCGCGGCCCACACTTGAGGACGTTGCCGGAATGGCAGGGGTCTCGACCGCCACGGTATCGCGTGTCCTGAACGAGCCTGAACGGGTCAGCGCGAAGACCCGCAGCCGGGTCGAAGCCGCGGTAGCCCATTTCGACTACACGCCCCATTTCGGCGGCCGCGCGCTCGCCTCGAACCGGACCAACACCGTGGGCGCGGTGATTCCGACCATGGAGAATGCGATTTTCGCCCGCGGTCTCCAAGCGCTTCAGGAGGCGCTCGCCGAGGATGGGGTCACGCTGGTCGTCGCCACCTCGAACTACGATCCGGAGCGCGAGGCGCAGCAAATCCGCGCCCTTCTCGGGCGCGGAGTGGACGGCCTCGTGCTGATCGGCGAGGCGCGGGATCCGGCGCTTTACGAGACTCTTGAGCGCCGCGGCGTGCCGTTTGTCCTGGTCTGGTCATGGCGACGCGATTGTCCGTGGCCCTGCGTCGGCTTCGACAACCGGGCGGCGGCGCGCGCGATGGCGCAAAAGGTGCTCGATCTCGGCCACCGGCGGATCGCCATGATCGCCGGCGTCACCCACGGCAACGACCGGGCGGTGGCCCGGGTGGACGGCGTGCGCGATGCGCTGGCGGCGCGCGGCCTGCGGTTGGACAAAACCAACCTGATCGAGACCCCCTATCATCTCGATGCCGGCGAAAACGCAGCGCGGCAACTGCTGTCCGTGACGCCGCGTCCGACCGCAATCGTGTGCGGCAACGATGTGCTGGCCGCCGGGGCGCTCCTGGCCATCCGCTCCATGGGCCTGAGCGCGCCGGCCGATGTTTCCGTGACCGGCTTCGACGATATCGATCTGGCCTACGTGCTCGATCCGCCGCTCACTACCGTTCACGTTCCGCATCGCCGGATGGGTGCGGCGGCTGCGAGATTGCTGCTCCGGCTGCGCGCCCAGGAAGACAATGCGACCAGTGTCGTCTTCGAAACAGCGCTGGTGGAACGCGGCTCACTCGCCCCGTTGGGGAAATGACGGTCGCGAAGGACACCGACGAGCTTCCGCCGAAGGCCGTCGGAATATGGGGCGCGGCGCACTTGTGCTGCGCAAACGCCACTGTTGAGGGCGCCGGTCGAGCGGCGCAAACATCGGAAACGGAGAAGCGAAATGATCGATTTCGTCGTGCATGACGAGGGCGACAGTGTAGGAGTGGTCGTCGTCGAGGGCGTCGAGGCAGGCGCGGAACTCACCGGCTGGATCATGGACCAGGACGAAGAAATCACGTTCCGGGCGGCGAGCGATATCCCGATCGGCCACAAACTTGCGATCAAGCCGATGAAGACCGGCGACACCGTGATCAAATACGGCATCGACATCGGCCGCGTGGTGGCGGACATCGCGGTGGGCGAGCACGCCCATGTACAGAACATCAAGACCAAACGCTGGTAGGAGGACACCCGATGGCAATGGATCTGGCGAACGCGACGTTCCGGGGCTACCGCCGCGAGAACGGCCGGGTCGGCGTACGCAATCATGTGATCGTCCTTCCCGTCGACGATCTCTCGAATGCGGCGTGCGAGGCGGTTGCCAACAACATCAAGGGCGCCATGGCAATCCCGCATCCCTACGGCCGGCTTCAATTCGGGGCCGACCTGGAGTTGCACTTCCGCACTCTGATCGGCACCGGCGCGAACCCCAACGTCGCCGCAGTGGTGGTGATCGGCATCGAGGAGGGCTGGACGCAACGCGTGGTCGACGGCATCGCCAAGACCGGCAAACCGGTCACCGGCTACGGCATCGAGATGCACGGCGACCACGAGACCATCATGCGGGCGTCGAAGACCGCGCGCGAATATGTTCAGTCTGCGTCCGAGGCCGTGCGCGAGGAAGCGCCGCTTGCGGACCTTTGGGTATCAACCAAATGCGGCGAATCGGACACGACCTCGGGCTGCGGGTCCAATCCTACCGTCGGCAACGCCTTCGACAAGCTCTACCCGCTCGGCGCCACAATGGCCTTCGGCGAGACCACGGAGATCACAGGCGGTGAGCATCTGGTCGCCGAGCGTTGCCGCACCCCCGAAATCCGCGAGCGGTTCATGTATATGTTCAACCGCTATCAGGAGGTTGTTGAGCGCCACAAGACAAGCGATCTCTCCGAGTCCCAGCCCACCAAGGGAAATATTGCGGGCGGACTCACCACCATCGAAGAAAAGGCCCTCGGCAACATCCAGAAAATCGGCCGCGATTGCCTGATCGACGGTGTGCTCGACAAGGCGGAAACGCCAGATGCACCGGGACTGTGGTTCATGGACTCGTCCTCGGCCGCCGCCGAGATGGTGACCCTGTGCGCCGCGGCCGGCTTCGTCGTGCATTTCTTCCCTACCGGCCAGGGCAACATCATCGGCAATCCGATCCTGCCGAATATCAAGATCTGCGCGAACCCGCGCACCGTGCGCACCATGGGCGAGCATGTCGACGTCGACGTCTC
This sequence comes from Rhodospirillaceae bacterium, assembly GCA_028819475.1. Lineage (NCBI taxonomy): Bacteria > Pseudomonadati > Pseudomonadota > Alphaproteobacteria > Rhodospirillales > Rhodospirillaceae > Rhodospirillaceae bacterium. Next base: position 157,675 of record JAPPLJ010000067.1, on the reverse strand, counting down.
GGGCCTGCTGCGCAGGGAAATGACTCCGGACGAGGCGGGAGACGCGCTGCTCGACATGATGATTCGCACCGCCAACGGAAGGCTGACGGCAGCAGAGGCCCTCGGCCACCGCGAGTTTGTGCTCACAAGGCTCTACGAGAGCGCCTGAGCAGGGCGGCTGCGTAGCGCGGAGAATTGCGGGGCCAGGCCACAGAGCGTCTCGCCGGCGAGAGAATTCTCAACGGCCTGGCGCTCGAAGGAGTGCCGCAGGTTCGGTGCTTCGCCTTGGGCGCCGGTCCTTCGAATTCCCGGCGCGCCGTTAGGTTTATCTTTATCCGCCGGTCCGGCTGCAGATTCGCTTCCCGCCCGGCTTTCAGGCCGTGCCGATTTTCGGCTCCTCGCCGCGCAGCAGGCGGCGAATGTTGGCGGCGTGGCGAATCCAGATAATCACCGCGAGCAGGCCGGCGACCTCGGCTATCTGATGGTACGGGATCGAGCTGCCCAGCGCCGGCGCACCGGCCCAGCCGAGGACCTTGGCCACGATGGGCGCCGCGAGGAACGCGACCAGGGCTGACAGGCTGGACAAACGGGAAATCAGGGCGGTCGCCAGCCAGGTCAGGCAGGCCAGCGCGCCGACCGGCCAGCAGCCGGCGAGAAGGATTCCGAGCGCGGTCGCAACTCCCTTGCCGCCGCGAAACTTCAACCAGACCGGAAACAGGTGGCCGAGGAACGCGCCGGCGCCGGCAGTCACCGCTATGTCAGGCCCATACAGGTTGTACGCGATCAGCAAGGCCGCGGCGCCCTTGCCGCCGTCGAGCAACACGGTAGCCAGCGCCAGACCCTTGCTGCCGGTGCGCAGAACGTTGGTCGCACCGATATTGCCCGAGCCGATCCGGCGCAGGTCACCCTTGCCCGCGAGCCGGGTCAGCGCCAGGCCGAACGGGATCGAGCCGAGCAGATAGCCGGCCGCCAGCGCCAGGAGCAGGTAAGGCCAAGCGAAGGCCCAGCTGATCGGATCCGGCATAGCGTGCGGTCCTACGGCCTGCCTACCTCATCCGGTCGTGCAGCACCCGCCCTTCGACCACGGTACGCATCGCCATGCCCTGGACCGGAAGGTTGTCCCAGGGCGCGTTCTTCGATTTGCTGAGGAAGGCGTCGGGATCGATGCGCCAGGGCCGGTCCGGATCGATCAGCGCGAGATCGGCCGGACCGCCTTTCTTCAACCGGCCTTCGCCGAGCCCGAGGATGTCGGCGGGCCTGCAGGTCAGCTTGCCCAACAATTCGGCCATGCCGAGCCGGCCCTTGTGAACCAGCGCAAGGCTAAGCGGCAACAAGGTCTCCAGCCCGGCGATACCGTCCTCTGCCTGGGCGAAGGGCACCCGCTTGCTGTCCTGGTCGTGGGGCGCGTGGTCGCTGGCGATGGCGTCGATCGTGGCGTCGGCCAGCCCTTCGACGATAGCCTCGCGGTCTTCTTCCGTGCGCAGCGGCGGCGACAGCTTGGCAAAGGTCCGGTATTCGCCGATAGCGGTTTCGTTGAGCGTGAAATATGGTGGGGCGGTATCGCAGGTCACCGGCATCTCCCGCTCCTTTGCACGCCGGATTGCCTCGACCGCTTCCTTCGTTGAAATGTGCGCGGCGTGGTAGCGCCCGCCTGTCGCTTCCACGAGCCGCAGGTCGCGTTCGATCGTCATGACTTCCGCGACCCGCGGAATGCCGCGCAGGCCGAGGCGCAGCGCCATCTCGCCGCCGTTCATCACCCCGTTCTCTGCAAGCGCGGAATCTTCGGGATGCTGGACGATGAGCAGGCCGAAGGTCCGGGCATAATTGAGCGCGCGCTGCATGACCCTGGAGTTGGCGATCGCCCGGGTGCCGTCGGTAAATGCGAGCGCACCGGTTTCCGCCAGCAGACCCATCTCCGTCAACTCGCGGCCTTGCAATCCCACGGTCGCGGCTGCGTAGCAGAAGACCTTGGTCGCCTTGACGTCGCGGGCACGCCGGGCGACGAACTCCACGCCGGCTACGTCATCGATCACCGGGTCCGTATTGGGCAGGCAGACCACGGTCGAGATGCCGCCGGCACTTGCCGCCGCGCTCGCCGTCTCGATGGTTTCCTTGTGTTCCTCGCCGGGTTCGCGCAACTGCGCGCGCATGTCGACCAGGCCGGGCGCCAGGATCAGGCCGCGGCAGTCCACCACCTCGACCGAAGGCGGAGGCGCGTCGCTGAACAGTCGCGGGCCGAAATCGGCTATCGTCCCCCCGCTTGTCACCAGCGCGCCCGGTTCATCCAGGTTGCTCGCCGGGTCGACCAGCCGGGCGTTTACATAGGCGACCGTGCCGTTGCGTTCGGCGGCGCTCGTCATCAACCGTCTTCCGGTTCGGGCAGGTTGCGGGTCAGCACCTCGAGGCAGGCCATGCGCACGGCAACGCCCATCTCGACCTGTTCCTGAATTGCGCTGCGGCCGATATCGTCGGCGACTTCGCTGTCGATTTCGACGCCCCGGTTCATCGGGCCGGGATGCAGGATCAGCGCGTCCGGCTTCGCGTTCGACAGCTTCTGCCGGTCGAGGCCGAAGAAGCGGAAATATTCCCGGATCGACGGCACAAAGCTGCCCTGCATCCGCTCGAGTTGGAGTCGCAACATCATCACGATGTCGGCGTCCTTCAGGCCGCGCGCCATATTGTGGAACACCTCGACGCCGAAGCGCTCCATCGTGCCGGGAACCAGCGTCGGAGGGCCGATGACGCGAACGCGCGCGCCCATGGTGTGCAGCAGGCAAATGTTGGAGCGCGCCACGCGGCTGTGCACGACATCGCCGCAAATCGCCACGGTCAGGCCCTGCAGCCGACCCTTGCGCCGCCGGATGGTGACGGCGTCGAGCAGGGCTTGGGTCGGATGCTCGTGGGCGCCGTCGCCGCCATTGACGACCACACACTCGACTTTTTGCGAAAGCAGATTGACTGCGCCGCTCTCCGGATGGCGGCAGACCAGCACGTCGGGGTGCATGGCATTCAGGGTAAGCGCGGTATCGAGAAGCGTTTCGCCTTTCTTGATCGAGCTGTGCTCGATCGACATGTTGACGACGTCGGCGCCGAGGCGCAGCGCCGCCAGTTGAAACGATGTGCGGGTGCGCGTCGAATTCTCGAAAAACAGATTGATTACGGTCCGGCCGCGCAGCGTCGTGCCGGGTTTGGACGCGCTACGGTTGCGCTCGGCGTAGTGATCCGACCGATCGAGCAGCAGGTTGATTTCTTCGGCCGACAGCCCTTCGATGCCCAGCAGGTTGCGGTGCCGGAAATCGAAATTCGGTTTTTTGAGCGCAACGACCATTAAAGCCTTCTTATAGGCGCGCCCGGCGGCGAAGGGCAAGGCGGCTTCGGCACGTCGCCGACGGTTATTGGCCGCTCAATCCGCAGGGGAACGCCGGGTCTCGCGCCGCCAGATATAGAGGCCGCTGCCGATGACGACGACAGCGCCGAGCAGCACCCAGACATCGGGCAGATCGCCGAACAACCACCAGCCGAAAAAGCCGGCGAACAGCAACTGGACGTAAATGAAGGGCGCGACGGTGGAGGCTTCTGCAAGCTGGAATGCCTTGATCAGCAAGAACTGGCCGGCAAAGCCGAAGAAGCCCACGAACAGCAGAATCAGCCATTCGATGCCCGTCATCGGGCTCCAGACGAATAGAGCCATCGGCGTGGTAACCGCCAGGCCGACGACGCTGGTGTAGAAGAACAGGGTGAGCGGGTGCTCGGAGAAACTGAGCAGCCGGGTCGAGACCTGGTAGCAGGCGTAGCACAGGCTGGCGAGCAGCGGCAGCAGCGCCGCCCATTGGAGGAAATCCGTCCCCGGCCGCAGGATGATCACCACGCCGAGAAATCCGACGGCAATGGCCGCGCGCCGCCGCCAGCCGACCGGCTCGTTCAGCAGCCACGGCGACATCAGCGTGACGAGCAAAGGCGCCGAGAACACAAGCGCCGTGGCTTCGGCCAGCGGCATCAGGCTGATCGCCCCGATGCCGGCCAGGGTGCCGCCAGCCAGGAACAGCGAACGCAGCACATGCATCCCGGGGCGGCCGGTCCTGACCAGGCGGACGGTCGCCGGCGTCAGGAAAAGCGGCACCGTGAGCAGGAAATGGAACAGATAGCGCCCCCACACGACCATTTCGTATGGCTGGTATTGCGTCAGGTATTTCGCGCCGGCCTCCATGACGCTCAGGCAGAATATCGCGCCGATCATCAGCAGGATGCCGAGCCGGGGCCTGGTCGTACGGGCGGGAGAGGTCAAGGCGCGGATCGCAACAAGGAGGTCTGGCCGGGCGCAGGGCCGGTATCGGCGGCGCGGCTTATTGGCAGAGCCGGAGGCTGGCGGCAACCCGTTGGCCATGCCGCCGGCGCGTTGGCGCCATGCGCCTTGCCTCTAGGCCCTTTCGGACGACGAGCCCCGTGCGGCGGCGCTGGCTTTGTTTACATTGGTGGTTCGGATGGAAGCGGTCAGGCCCTCGTGCAGCGCTGCCGCTTTCACATCGCCCGCAGCATCTCCGCAATCTCCGTTCCGTGGGTCAGGCTCATCATGTGACCGGCGCCGGGCAGGTCGATCAGCGCCGCCTCGGGAATGGACTGTGCCACGAGCTTCGACAATCGGCCGTGCAGCGGATCGGTCGCGCCGCCGCGAATGACAGTGACCGGCGCCGCTACGGATGCGAGATCGGCGCTGCGCAGGTCGAGCCGCCCTACGGCGTCCAGCCCGACGGCCAGGCGCTCGGCCAGAGCGAGCATCCTCGCCTGTGCCCTGTCTTCCAGCCCGCGCCAGTAACCCGGCCGGCCGTTGAAATAGTCGATGTACTGTTCCATCGCCTCTGCGTCCCGGCCGGCGCGTACGGTGACGATGAAGTGCCGGTTCTGTGCCTCGATTTCTCCGGCCAGAGCTGCTTCGCCGGCCTCGCGCAACAGCACATAGGGCGCAGGCTCGAGCAGCGTCAGCCGACCGACCAATTCCGGCCAGGCAAGCGCCAGCACGAGCGCGATCGTACCGCCATAGGAATGGCCGACGATATGGGCGGTGCGACCCCGGCTATTGGGCAGCTCGGCGCGGATAACTGCCGCGAACAGCGCAGCCTCGTCGCGCAGGGTCATCGGCTCCGGCCCGGCGAAGGCTTCGGTATCGCCGTAGCCGGACGGGTTTACCGCGGCGGTGCGGAAGCGATCCTGCAGCATAGAAGCGACTGGCCGCCAGATCGACGCGCCGCTGGCGCCGGGCGGCTGGAACAGGATCAATGGCGCAGAGCCGTCGTCCGGGCCGCCGGCCTCGTAGCTCACGGTGCGGCCGTCGCAATCGGCATAGTGCATGGCGGGGTGCATGGCGGGGCTTCCATCGGGTTCGGCCAGGGGAGATGCACGCTACCGTGTATCCTGACCGGTTTTGCGACGATATCCGGAATAACGACCATTGCCGTTACCAAATTCGGCAACGGCGGAGCAGCCGAAGTGGCCGGCCTTCGGGACGGTCCGGAGCATCTCCTTCCGGACTTGGGTAATGTTCCCTGTCAGATGCAAGAAAGTACACAGCGATTCCGGCTGGTATTTTTCTGCAGGAAAGAAATTGAATTTTGTTACGCGCATATCTCAGGGACAATTCAATAATTTGATATCAAACAATAATTTCAACATTCTGAAAAGTAATGTTATATTATAACAAAATGGAAAATAGGTCGATTTTTTTAGGTTCGGTCCGCATTCGATAATATCTTGTAATCTACTAGGTAATAAATCATCAAACGGGGCATAAGTTATTCGCCTCAGCGAAACGAAACCGCGAAATTTCTTGTTGCGAAATTTGTCAATTCAGATAAAGTTGAGCATATTTTATTAAATATGCCAAGATACTTGGCATCATAAGTATTTGATAATACAGCAGAAATCTATAAATTTGACGAGAGTCGGGCCAATTAAAGATTGGCTTTGCGTGACCAAAGGCGGAAGTCAACGAGAGACGAAACAAACCTGAATGCTTTGAGTGAAATTTGTCCCTAGCTAGGAGGAAACGACAATGGCAAATACTGTATTTCGCGCAGAGATGGATAAATGGCCGGAAGATCAGGCGGTAAAGACACACAACCGCTGGCATCCGGACATTCCCATCGTCGAGAACTTCAAACCGGGCGATGAGTTCCGGGTGGAGTGCTACGACTGGACCGGCGGACAGATCAAAAACGACGAATCGGCCAACGATATCCGGGATGTCGATCTGTCCAAGGTGCACTACCTGAGCGGCCCGTTCGGCTGCGAAGGCGCCGAACCCGGCGATCTCCTGGTCGTCGATATCAACGACATCGGCTGGCTCGAAGATTCGCAATGGGGCTTCACGGGCATTTTCGCGCTCGAGAATGGCGGCGGCTTCCTCGACAAGCACTTTCCGGATGCGCGCAAGGCGTGCTGGGATTTCCACGGGATCTACACCTCATCGCGCCACATTCCGGGCGTGCGGTTCCCGGGGCTGATCCATCCGGGGCTGATCGGCACACTGCCTGACGCCGATCTGCTGAAGCGGTGGAACGATCGGGAATCGGCTCTGTTCAACACCGATCCGGACCGTGTGCCGCCCCTGGCGACTCTGCCTGACGGCCTGGCCGGAACGACAACGGCGCTGATGGGCCAGATGAGCGGAGATGCCGGCAAGGCAGCCGGTCTCGAGGGTGCCCGGACGGTGCCCGGCCGCGAGCACGGCGGCAACTGCGACATCAAGAATCTGTCGCGCGGTTCGCGGTGCTACTTCCCGGTCTTCATGCCGGGCGGCGGCCTGTCGATGGGCGACATCCACTGGTCGCAGGGCGACGGTGAGATCACGTTCTGCGGGGCCATCGAGATGGCCGGCTGGATCGACATCGGGGTCGACCTCATCAAGGGCGGCGTCGAGAAGTACGGGATCACCAACCCCGTCTTCACGCCGAGCCCGGTCGAGCCGCACTACTCCGAGTACCTGATCTTCGAAGGGGTCTGCGTCGATGAGCACGACGGCTCCCAGAAGTATCTGGATGCGACGGTGGCCTATCGGCGGGCCTGCCTGAATGCGGTCGAATACCTCAAGAAGTTCGGCTATTCGGGCGAGCAAGCCTACATGATTCTCGGTACCGCTCCGGTCGAAGGCCGGGTCAGCGGAATCGTCGATATCCCGAACGCGTGCTGCACGGTTGCAGTACCGACCGAGATCTTCGATTTCGATATCCGGCCGAACAAGGCCGGCCCGAGCGTCCAGGTCAGCGGTGCAGACGCGGCATCCTGCAGCTAACTGACAGGACGAACCGGAGGCAGGGAAGCTTTTTCCTGCCTCCGGTTGACTTTTTGTCGAGCGTGTAACTACACTAAATGTAGTTGCGCTGAATGACGTGTAACAGTCGGAGGAAGCGACTATGTTGGGACTGGCACTTCTCTGGGTCGGAGCCGTTCTTTTCCTGAACGGGATCTGGCTCATGGGCCGGATCGGATCGCGCGAGATCGCGATCATCAACATTTTCACCGGCGCCGTTACCGCGCTGGTGGCGATGTATCTCGCTTTCGGCCCGGGCAACAATCTGGCGGGACAACAGGCGGCAGGGCTGACCCTGCTGTTCTCGTTTACCTACCTGTGGGTGGCCTACAACCAGTTTAATGATGTCGATGGCCGCGGACTCGGCTGGTACAGCCTGTTCGTCGCCATTACCGCGGTTCCGGTCGCGATCACGACACTGCAGGGCGCGTCGACGCTCTGGGGCTACTGGTTCGGCCTCTGCTGGGCGGCATGGGCCGTATTGTGGTTCATGTTCTTCCTGCTGCTGGCGATGCAGAAACCCATCGCCAAGGTCACAGGAGCGGTGACGTGCATACAGGGTATCGTAACGGCCTGGCTGCCGGGATACCTGCTGTTGGGCGGCTACATCGCCTGAGTTCCAAATCCTGAGGCCCATTCACGAGCCGAGGCGTGCCGTCTGTTTACCGCAGACGGCACGCCGCTTTTCCTGCTAGGGTGGCGCAAGCAGCAAAGGAGGCCGCAATGCCCCTGTACGAATATATTTGCCGGGACTGCGGGCCGTTTACCGAGATCGAAAGAATGGCCAGGGCGTCGGAGCCCATGCCCTGCCCATCCTGCGAACAACTTGCCCCGCGCGGCATCAGCGCGCCCTTTCTCGCCGATATGGATCCGAACAACCGGATTGCGCACGGGCGTAACGAAAAGAGCGCCCACGAACCTAAAGTCGGAAACGTCAAGAAACACGATCACAGTCACCACGGCCACGGCCACGGCCACGGCAAGCATCGCCACGTCCACAAGGGCTCGCGCCCCTGGATGATCGGGCACTGAGTACCGGCCGGGAACCGGGCCTGCCGTTTTCGGACAACCTCAAAGAAAAGCCGCGGATCCCGGCGTCGAAGCTTCCGATAATGCAGATCTTACCGTGCCGCCGTCCCAAGGTTGCGCCTCGACGGCACGGCATCGCTTTCGGTGCTTGCTGAAACCGGATCCGAACCCTCACCGACCCGCCAATGTGTGTTAGGACAGGACAGCGCAAGGTCAAACGGGATCGGCATTCCCATGACTTATCTCTGGATCGCGCTCGGTAGCGCCATCGGCGGCGTGGGCCGCTACTGGTGCAATTCGCTGGTGACGGCCCGGTTGGGGCCGGAATTTCCCTGGGGCACAATGCTGGTGAATGTGGTCGGCTCGTTGCTCATCGGCGTCGTCGCGGCGCTCAGCGCCTCGATCGATCGCCCCTGGCCGGGGCCGGACGCCCGTGCCTTCATCATGGTCGGCTTCTGCGGCGGCTACACGACATTTTCCGCATTCAGCCTGCAGACGCTGGAACTCCTGCACAACGGCGAATGGATCCGGGCCGGGGGCAATATCCTGCTGTCGGTCGTACTGTGTCTGGTTGCCGTCTGGCTCGGCTATCTCGCCGGCAACGGCATCAACCAGATGAGGGCAGGCTGAGCCGGTCCGGGATCAAGCGACTGCGACCCGCACCGCTTCGATAATCCGGTCGGCTATGTCGTCGCGCATATAGGCGTGCATCGGCAGGCTGAGAATCTGGCCGCACAGGGCTTCGCTGACCGGCAGGGAACCTTCGCCTTCGCCCCAGGTGCGGTAGGCCGGCTGCAGGTGCATCGGCTCCGGGTAATAAATCGCGGTAGGAATTCCGGAATCGCCAAGGCGCGTGCGCAGACTGTCCCGGTTCCCTGCCAGAACGGAATATTGCGCCCAACTGGAGAGGCAGCCCTCGAAGCGAACCGGCGTCTGGACGACATCGCCCAAGCCGGCGTCGTAACGGCCGGCCAGTCTGTTGCGCGCCGCGATTTCGCCGTCGAAGGCCGGCAGCTTGCCGAGCAGCACCGCGGCCTGCAGACTGTCGAGCCGGGCGTTGAGGCCGACCCGCTCGACCGCGTATTGAACGCTGCCCTGGCCATGCATGCGGATCGAACGCAGCAGCGCCGCCATCTCCGGATCGTCGGTGAAGACCGCGCCACCGTCGCCGTAACAACCGAGCGGCTTGGCCGGGTAGAAGCTGGTCGTCGTGACCGGTGCGAGCGTGCCGACCTTCCGATTGCCGCGCCGGGCGCCAAAACTTTGCGCGGCGTCGGCGATCAGGCTCAGGCCCTCGGCTTCGGCGATCTGGCTCAACGCTTCGTAATCTGCCGGCAGGCCGAACAGGTCGACGGCCAGGATAACCTTCGGCGTCAGGTTGCCGTCCGCCCGCACCCGGGCGATGCGGCCGATCAGATCCGCCGGATCCATGTTGAACGACTTTTCTTCAACATCGACGAAAACCGGCGCCGCGCCGAGCAGCAGGGCCACCTCGGCGGTTGCGGTGAAGGTGAAGCCCGGCACGAAAACTGCATCGCCCGGTCCCACGCCCATCGCCATCAGCGGCGCCACGAGCGCGTCGGTACCGCTTGAAACGGCGACGGCATGCTGCGCGCCGCAGAATTCGCAAAGGGCCTGTTCGAGCGCCTCGATCTCGGGCCCCATGATGAAGCGACCATGGCGAAAGACCTCTGCGATCCGGGGTGCGATCGAATTCCTGAGCGCGGCATATTGGGCCCGGATGCCGGCAAACTCCATCTCCGGCACTTCCGCCTCCGGCAGGAAGAAGGCCTGCGGGCCGGTCACCGGTTCTGTCGCAGGCAATGCCGCCCTGGATGTCACGTTATCGCTCTCCGGTTTCCGGCGGGCTGGATCGCACTTCGGCGATCGTCGCCGTCGCCGTTCACGCGGCGGACTTGAGCTCCAGCCGGCGCCACACCGCGGACAGGGACGCCGCCAGATGCTCGATGTCGGAGTCCGAGTGGAGCGGCGACGGCGTGATCCGTAGCCGCTCGGTCCCGCGCGGCACGGTCGGATAGTTGATCGGCTGGACGTAGATGCCGTAGTCGTCCAGCAGCAGGTCGGAAATCTGTTTGCAGACTACGGGATCGCCCACCATGACCGGTACGATATGGCTGGCATTGTCCATATGCCGGATGCCGTGGTCGGTCAGCTGCCTACGAACATTGGCAACTGCATTGCGATGTTTCCGGCGCTCGGCGTCGCTGCTCTTCAGATGACGCATGCTCGTTATCGCCGCTGCGGCAACGGCGGGCGGCAGTGCTGTGGTGAAGATGAAGGCCGAGGCGTAGCTGCGGACAAAATCGACAATTGCGGCCGTGGCGGCGATGTAACCGCCGACGCATCCGAAGGCCTTTGCCAGGGTGCCCTCGATGACATCGATTCGGTCGGCGACGCCTTCCCGTTCGGTGATGCCGCCGCCGCGCGGGCCGTACAGTCCGACGGCATGCACTTCGTCCAGATAAGTCAGCGCGCCATAACGCTCGGCCAGTTCGCAAAATCGGGCGACCGGCGCAATATCGCCGTCCATCGAATAAACGGATTCGAAAGCGATCAGCTTGGGTCGGTCCGGATCCGCTTCCGCGAGCAATCGCTCCAGATCGTCGGCATCGTTGTGCCTGAAAATTCGCTTTTCGGCACGCGAGTGGCGGATCCCTTCGATTATCGAGGCGTGGTTCAGCGCGTCGGAAAATACGATGCAGCCCGGCAGTTTGGCGGCTAGCGTGCTGAGCGCGGCGAGATTGGCGACATACCCGGACGTGAAGACAAGCGAGGCCTCCTTGCCGTGCAGATCGCACAATTCCTGCTCAAGCAAGACATGGAAATGATTGGTGCCCGCGATATTTCGCGTCCCGCCCGCGCCGGCACCGCAGCGGTCGACCGCGTTGTGCATGGCGCGCATGACATCGGGATGCTGGCCCATACCCAGATAGTCGTTGGAGCACCACACTGTCACTTCGCGCGCCACACCGTCCTTGCGCCGCGTCGCCCTCGGAAAATCCCCCGCATGACGCTCAATATCTGCGAACACGCGGTAACGGCCTTCCCGGCGCAAATTCTCGATCTGCTGCTGGAAAAAACGGTCGTAGTCCATGAACATTCCCATTTGGTCGCCCCAATCGCCGCTGCCGGGATGCTCGGGGCGAAGACCCGATGTTCCCCTACCGCCGATCGCCCGGGAATCCGTCACGGAAAATTGCCGCAAGGATGTTGCCTCCTCTCGCGCCGCACCCGGTCGCGGATGCCGATCGAACCGTGATGCACGGTTTCGTGTTACCGGCCTCTCCGGCTGTTTTCCCCGAGTTTCGGCGAAATATTTGCCCCGGCGCCAATGCTGTCGGTCAACAATCCCGGAACCGGCCATCCGGGCAACCCGGCCTCAGCGTGCCTGCAGCCGACATTTACCCCTTGCGCCGAAGCAGCGGTCGGTCGGAAAATTTGAGGTTCTTTTTTCAGAAATGGATAAATTCGATAAATTTAACGCGTACCATCGCGGGTAACGGAAGGCGCCGATTAAGGAGCATCTCCCGGTGATCGGCAGACTCTTGCTCAAATCCGGTTGCCCCTGCGTGGCATTGGTGTTTTTCGCTCTTTCGAATCTGTGGCTTGTTTTTTGATCGGGATTGGTCTAGGTCGGCGATTACCGGGCGGCATACTGTTGTTTCGGAAGCAGGCTGCTTGCAAAGTTGACGATGCGTCAAATCTGCTCAAAACCGAAACAAAGTATCCGACCGGTGCAGGCTATATGTTTGCAGCCGCTGCCGATTTCGAGTTGTCGGGCACTCGAAAGCGGTAGTTTCTTCGGACATTACTGTTAACTGCAAGGGATGGATCAAGGATGTCTTCGCATTCGATTGACCAGAGCGGACTGACGAAAGGGCAGCTCCGCAAACTCAATGCGCTCTGCAAATCCGTGGGCCACGAGATCGGCGAGCGCGCTTTCGTCGAGTGGCTGTCGTCGCAGTCCGCTGAAGACGGTGACAGCAATGCGGATATGATTGCGGACACGCTATGGCCACTAGTCGAGAACGGTAACCTGAAGATTCCGCGCGGCGGGTACCGGGTCAGGCGCGGCCGCGGCCGGATCATCGTCGAACCGGCCGGCTGACCGGACCGATTGACCGGGGGGCCGGCAGCCTCCGCTTCCGGGCGGTCTTCGCGCAGATCGCCGCTAACGGGCCGGCCCTCCAGCCCTCTCCAGGGCCTATTTCCCTTTTTCGACCGGGGCGCCGGGAACTCCGGAGTTTGAACGACAAACTCCGGCTCCCGGCCTGTTTCTTTCCGGCACGGCGGCCAATCGGTGGATTTTTCCTTTGCCGCGCCAGGCCGCAACCTGTTGGACCATCGGGAAGAAACGAACAGCATCATTCCGGACCCGTTGCGACTGACGGGTTTCTGTGGGCATCGAGCCTTCCCCAAATGCTGTGCGACGCTCCGGACGTTCAAAGGCCGCGCATATTGTGAAGCCTGCATTAGAAAAATCAAATCGCTCTTGACCGGCCCGAACCGAAAGAAGTTGCGCCGGCGGGCCTTCGCAATTCGGTTGCGGGAAAGGTTACTCCGGAAGTTCGAAAAAATGCCTGCGTGCGTCTCAACAGCAATGACAGCCACATTCTCTGACGGTAACGATCCGGGACTAAACATGGCCGAATTACAGTCGCAGGCGTCGCTACGCGGCGGTTTGGCGAAGGCCTGACTCGCTCGGCATGACGCGTTGAACACGGTCTGCAACTGCACCTTGGTCGAATGCGTTTCCGGACAATAATCGAGAACCGGCGAATCTCGCCCGTTCCGGGACGAACCTGAATGCGTCGATCCGGTGCGGCGACGGGGACTGGGGGGAGAGGTTTGCGCCCGGCGTATTATCCAACCGCCGCCTTACCATGGCTCCGTGACCGAAACGCCATTTCATTCGCCGGGGCTATTGGCCGACGAAGGAAATCGGAAGCGCTGAATTCAACGAAAGGGTGACGCCGTGACCGGAAACGGGGACACTCATCGAGGCATGCACCGCACGGCCTCCGCTGTTGCCCACGGCCCAACTGCCCGCGAAGCGCCGGGCGCCGGCAGGGTCGTTGTCCTCGGCAACGAGAAGGGCGGAACAGGCAAGTCGACAACGGCGATGCATTTGATCGTCGCCCTGCTGCGCGAGGGGAAATCGGTCGCGAGCGTCGATCTCGACGGCCACCAGGGCACGCTGACCCGCTACATCGAGAACCGGCGCAAGTTCGTCGAAGGCGAAGGGCGGCGCCTCCGGCTACCGGAGCATCGCCGGATCGCCGGGCGGGAAACCGCCGCGACGGGCCTGCCCGGAGCGACCGGGCAAGCAGAGGCCGATGCTCTGATCGACCGGCTGGCCGCGACCCACGACCATGTCGTGCTCGATTGCCCCGGCACGGACAATCCGCTGGCCCGCCACGCGATTTCCCGTGCCGATATCCTGATCACGCCGATCAACGACAGCTTCGTCGATCTCGATCTGCTTGCCAGGATCGGCGGCACGCCGCCGCGCGTCCTCGGTCCCAGCGTCTACAGCCAGACGGTGTGGGAAGGCCGCCAGCGCCGCGCCATGAGCGGCGGGCGGCCGATTGACTGGATCGTGTTGCGCAACCGGCTGAGCCCCCTCGAGTCGCGCAACAAGAAGAATGTCGGCGCCGTCCTGGAACAGCTCGCCGCGCGCATCGGTTTCCGCTGGCTCGACGGCTTCCACGAGCGGGTGATCTTCCGCCAGCTCTTCCTGCAGGGCCTCACTGTGCTCGACCTGCGGGAGGAAGGCGCCGGAGTCGCGCTCAACATGTCCCATGTCGCGGCACGCCATGAGATCCGCCGGTTGGCGGATGCCGTGCTGGGGCGCGATACCGTCCCGGTTGCAGCCGCAGCGCGCGCCGAAGACGCCGAACCGTCCTTGGGGTTGTAATCGGACAGTGCTGCCCAGGGGCCGCCCAGGGGCCGCCCAGGGGCCCACCGCAGCTGACAGCTACCCCGCGGTCTCGTACCGGCCGACCCTGGCGAAATCGAGGCTGGGCAGCCCGCTCCAGAAATCGAGCGATTCGGGCACCGGCGGCATCAGCCGCGGCGCGCGGGCACCGGTTTCCGCGAATTCCTCCATGCCGAAGCTGTATTCGACGGTCATGCCGTCCGGATCGAGGAAATACAGGAATATGCTGCCCGACGGCGGATGGCGGCCCGGACCGTAGACGATTTCGACTTTGTTCTTCTTCAGCCGGTTGAGCGCGCGGCCGACATCGTCGATGTCCGTCACCATGAAATTGACGTGGTGCAGCCGGTTCTCGTCGGCCCGCGCAATTCCGAGCGAGTGGTGGAACGGGTTGGGGAAACATCGCAGGAAGGCGATCATGCCGTCGACCTCGTCGGACAGCACGAAGCCGAGGTCGCGCATCAGAGAATCCCGCATCGCCGGCAGGTCCGGCGTCGAGACGACGACATGGCCGAGCCGGGCGATCCTGGCGAGGCGCGCGCCGAACGGCTCGGCCATCCGTTCCATGCCGATGAAATATTCAAGCGGGAGTCCGGTGCCGGGATGGCGGAAGCGCAGGCCGGGGCCCTGGTGCAATGCGGCGCATTCCTCCCCGTCGAGCCACGCCGGTGCGTAGCCGCAACGCTCCAGATGACGGAAGGCACGCTCCAGATCGTCTTCGGATTCGAGTTCGAAGCCGATTCGCTTCAGGCCCGGCTCCGGCGCCCGGTTCAGCAGGACGTTATGGTGATCCGGCCCGCAGCGCAACGCCGCCTGCCCGTCCGCTATCTCGGTCGCATCGAGGCCGACGATGTCGGTATAGAAGGCCAGCGTGCGCTCGAGGTCGGTGACGTTGAGCGCCACGTAGCCCAGCCGGCTGTAGCGATAGTCCGCCGTCATCCGGCTCCTCCCGAAACCTGTCCCGAACGGTGCGGCTTCGGGGCGCCAAGATCAATCCGCGGCCCGATTATCCGTCCCCCTCAAGAATAGCGATCGCCTCGATCTCGACCTTGTACTGCGGCTCGGCCAGGGCGCTGACACCGATCAGGGTCGAGGCCGGCATGCGGCCGTCGAAGAACTCCTTCCTGGCGCGACCGATCTCCGGCCGGTCGGCGATGTCGGTGAGATAGATCGTCAGCTTGGCGACGTCGGCGAGCGAGCCGCCGGCGGCCTCGACCAGCTTCTGGATTTTCTGGAAGCAGGCGCGCGCCTGCTCATAGGCCGAGCCGCCGCCGATGACGCCGCCGCTATCGTCGGACGCCACCATGCCGGCAAGGATCACCTGGTTGCCGGCCTTCAGGCAATTGGAAAAGATATTGCCCGGAAATTCCGGCGCCTCCGGCGCCGTGACCTGCTCGAACCTGACCGATGTCGGCATTTTTCCCTCCTTTTTTCGGCCCGACCTGCCGGGCCGGCGATCGTTCACTGTCCAAAGGTTTCGGCCTGTGCCCCGTCCTCCAACCCCGCCGCCAGCGCCCTCGCCTGTTGCAGCGCCTCGCGCGCCATCAGGCCGCGCACCCGAGTCAGGCCAAGGTCGTGGCTGTAGAGATGTTCGCGCGCGTCGGCGTCGGCCGCCATGGTCTCCATGACCAGCCGGTCCTGCTCCAGGACGTGCCAGTGCCGTTCCTCCAGCCGGGTCCGGTAGAGGAACTGCCAGACATCGGCCTGCCAGCCGCTCACCTTGCGGTGGCGCCAGAAGAAACAGGCGGTGGTTTCCGCGTCGATCGGCGTCATGTGGGCGACGATGCCGAAGTTGCCGCCCGGCCCGCCGGTCGCAGGGTAGGGAATCTCCAGGCAGACCGCCTGGAAATTGCGGTCGTACCATTCGCTCCAATCGAAGTTCAGGTCCTTCTGGCCGGTCTTTTCGAAGACGAAACCGCTATCGGTATCGCGGGTGCGGAATTCGGCCTGCCGGGAACCCTGCTGCATCGAATGGGCGGTGGTGTGCAGGTAGGCGCCGTGCATCGGGTCCATGTTGTTGTCGATCAGGAACCGGTAGGGGCAGCGCCATTCCGTGTAGCAGAGGATCGCGCGGTAGTCCCCGTTCGTCAGCCGCTCGGGCAGGGCGAAGTCGGCCGGCGGTGCATCGGGATCGGACCCGTACCAGGCGAAGACCGCGCCGCGATGCTCGCGCACTGGATAGCCGCGCACGGCGCGCTTGCCGACCAGGGTACAGCCGGGCTCGCCGGGTATCGCCGCCACCGTGCCGTCGCCGAGGATCTGGGCGCCGTGATAGACGCAGACCAGCCGGTCGCCGTCGTTGCGGGCGAGCGAAAGCCGCGCGCCGCGGTGCGGGCAGCGGTCGTCCTGCAGGTGGAGCGCACCGTCCCGGTCGCGCCAGGCGACCAGGTCGCGGCCCCAGCGTTTCAGGGCGACAGGGCGGTCGGCGATCCGGTCCGCAGGGCAGATGCCGTACCAGCGGTCGTACAGGCCGGTCGCCAGAATCGCCTGCGCCCGTTCGTCGACCTGCCGTTGCGGGATGCGTCGCGCCATCGAACCGCCGCCGCCCTTCCGTCACCCGGCGCCGGCCGCGCCCGACCCGGACATGCCGGATTGGGCCGGATCGCCGAGCCGCTGCATGGCGGCCGGGAAATTGGCTTCGGTCCAGGTTTCGCCGTCCGGTGTCTTCAGCCCGGCCTCGTTCAGGGCCGCCGCCACGGCCGGCAGGTCGTGGATCCCGGCGGCGAAGGCGGCCTCCAGCGCGGCGCTCAACCGGTCCTCGTATCCGGTCGGCGGCGCCTTGCCGAACTGCCGCGGCTCGATGGAGAGGCCGTTGTGCGGCAGGCGTGGATGGTCGCCGCCGCCGGCCCCGCTCGGGACCGGCGCGCCGGCTGCGGTCTCCGATGCCGTCGCCGGGGCTTCGACTGCCTCACTGCCGTCGCCCCGCGCCGCCGATTCCCGCGCGAGTCGGTCGCGCACCTTGAGGAAATCGTAGGAGACGAACATCTCGGTGCGGAACACGCCCCAGGCCGAGCGCTCCAGCTCGACATTGACCGCCTGGAGCCGGTCCGGCGGCAGGCGCAGCGTCACGATCTGGCCGAGGCCCATCGCGACGGTCCACGAGACGATCTCGACCCCCTCGGGCGGAAAGCGCCGCCACCAGTCCCGCGCGTCGAGCGTCGCCTGGAACTCGCCCAGCGTCTTCGACTGATCGTGCTTCAGGAACACGGTCAGCAGGATATCGCTGCCTTCGATGTCGCTCGGCCCGGTCATGGGGATCGGTATGAGATGCCGCTGCGCCCGACACGCCGCGCTACGTTGTGGTAGACACCTGTCATGAGACCCTGGCAACTTAGTAACATTAGCGTTACCCTATCTCAGTGATCGCAATTAGGGAATATATCGGCAGTGATGGCCATAGCCCATACGCCAGATGGTTTGTCCGGCTCGACGCTCAGGCAGCGGCCAAGGTAGCCATCGCGCTTGTCAGGCTGCAACAGGGGAATGCCTCCAACGTGAAGGGCGTCGGCGCCGGTGTCCAGGAATGCAGGATCAATTTCGGACCCGGCTATCGGATCTATTTCGGAAGGGACGGCGATACCCTGATCGTCCTGCTGGGCGGCGGCACCAAGAAGCGCCAGCGGCAGGATATCGAAACAGCGAAAATGCTTTGGCAACGCTACAAACGCGCCAGAGCGCGGGAGGATTGAAGCGATGGCATTGACGCGCGACTTCAGGGAAACGATCCGGGCGCGGACCGCGCGCGATCCCGCATTCCGCGAGGCACTGCTCAAGGAAGGCGTCGATTGCCTGCTCGCCGGCGATGTCGACACGGGCAAGGCGGTTCTGCGCGATTTCGTCAATGCTACCCTCGGCTTCCGGGAACTCGGCGAATTGATCGACAAGTCGCCCAAAAGCCTGATGCGCATGCTCGGCCCGGACGGTAACCCGCAGGCCCGGAATCTGTTCGAGATCATCGGCTGTCTCCAGGAACGCGAAGGGCTCCGCCTCACGGTCCACCCTGTCCGCGAGCCGGCTTAGCTCAAAGGCCGTAAGCGGCTTTACCCCGCCGTCCCCCGCGCAACGCCCGCAGCATCCGCTCCGGCGTAAACGGCTGCGTCGTCGCCTGCGCGCCGAACGGGCGCAGGGCGTCGTTGACGGCGCACCAGACGGCGGCGATGGCGCCGACGACGCCGGCCTCGCCGGCGCCCTTGACGCCGGTCTCCGTGCCCGGTTGCGGGGTCTCGACATGGTCGATCAGGATGGGCGGCACCCGATCGGCCCGCGGCAGGGCATAGTCCATCAGCGAACCGGTCAGCAGGTTGCCGTCGCCGTCGTAGACGCAGCGCTCCATCAGCGCTGCGCCCAGGCCCTGGACCACGCCGCCGATAATCTGGCCGTCGACCAGCGCCGGGTTGACGACCCGTCCGCAATCCTCGACCACCCAGTGGCGCAGCAGGTCGATCTCGCCGGTTTCAGGGTCGATCGCGAGATGACAGGCCTGGATGCCGTTGGCCGCATAGAAGGGCGCGGTCTTCGGCACGAAGCTGCGGGATGCGCTCAGATCCGTCGAGATTTCTGGCGGCAGCAGATGCTGGCGGTAGTGGGCGATCTTCGCGATTTCGGCGACGGTCAGCCGCGCAGCACCGGTACGGTCGCAGACCTCGCCGCCCGCCAGCGTCAGATTGGCGGCCTCCTCCTGCAAAAGGGTCCCGGCGATTTCCAGCAGGCGCCCCGCGACCGCATCCGCCGCCCGCCAGGCCGCCGTGCCGCCTATGGACAGGCCGCGCGACGCCCAGGCGCCGCCGCCGACGGGGCCGTCGCTGTCGCCGGCCGTGACTGCGACATCCTCCGGCGCCAGGCCGAGCCGTTCGGCCACCAGCTGCCCGACCCCGGTCAGCGTGCCCTGTCCCTGGTCGGTGCAGCCGACCTGCACCCGCGCCGCGCCCGAGGGCAGCATCGCCACCGTGGCGGTATCCTCGGCCGTGGCGTCAATTTCCTGCGCGCCGTAGACGCCGGCGCCCGGTGCGGTCAGCTCGACCAGCGTCGCCACGCCGATGCCCTCGATCCCGCCCGCCTTGCGCACCGCAGCCTGAGCCGCCCGCAGGGCCGGGTATTCCATCAGGGCTTCGAGCCGGTCGAGGCAGCCGTGGAAGGACAGGGCATCGGCCCGGACGCCGCCGGCGCTCGTGAAACCGCTGCCGTCGGCCGGATAGTTGCGCCGGCGCACCTCCAGCGGATCGAGGCCGAGCCGCCAGGCCGCGTCGTCGATCAGCACTTCCGACACCGCCATGGCGACCGGCTGACCGACGCCGCGATAAGCGCCGGTCGGCGCCTTGTTCTGCGCCCGCACGGCCGCCGCCACATGCGCCCGTTCCGCCGTACAGGCCGCGCCGATCAGGGCCGCGGTCAGCGAAGCCTCGCCGGCGCTGCAGCGCGGATGGACTGAGTAAGCCCCGGCGCCGTTTTCCATCGTCGCGTCGAAGGCCACGATCCTGCCGTCCTCGACGGTTTCCAGACCGGCGTCGATGGTGAATTCCCGGGCATGGACGTCCGACAGGAAGGACTCCAGCCGGTCGGCCGCCCATTTGACCGGCCGGCCGAGCAGGCGCGATGCCGCGACGACGGCAAGCTCGTCGGCATAGGCGTGCAGCTTGATGCCGAAGGCGCCGCCGACATCCGGGCAGACGACCCGGACCCTGTGCAGCGGCAGGCCGAGCTGATCGGCCCAGACCTGCTGCATCTGGTGCGGCACCTGGCCGGACTGGAACACCGTCAGCGACCCTTCCGCCGGATCGTAGTCGGCGAGCACGGCGCGGCCTTCCAGGGGCACGCCGGTCTGGCGCTCGAAGACGAAGCGCCGCCGGGCCAGGGGGGCGGGGCCGGCCTCCCCGAAACTTCGCTGCAGCATGATGTTGCTGTCCGACGCCGGGTGGGCCTTGCGGTCGCGGACCGCCGAATCGGCATAGTCGCTCGCCGGCGGCATCTCCTCGATTTCGAGCCGGACGGCTTCGGCGGCGTCGCGCGCCCGGTCGGGGCTGTCGGCAACGGCCAGCGCGACCGGTTCGCCCTGGTAGTGCACGCTGCCGTCCGCCAGCGCCGGCTGGGGCGGCGGCCGGTGTTCCGGAACCGTCGCCGAGCGCGTGACCATCGGCCGGCAGACCGGCCGCAGATCGTCCGCCGTCAGCACGGCGGCGACGCCGGGCAGGGCGCGTGCAGCAGCCGTATCCAGCGCAACGATCCGGCCGTGGGCGACCGGGCTGCGCAGGAAGACGGCGTGGAGCAGGCGCGGCGCCGCGAGATCGCCGGTGAACCGGCCGCGGCCGGCCACCAGCCGGCGGGTCTCGGTGCGCGGGAGCGTTCGGTCGGTCGTGTCGCCCATGGATGAAGCCGGATCGGGTGGCGGAGCGGCGGCACTGTAGCCGCCGGGCGCAATGTCCGCCACACCGGGCCGCCACACCGGGCCGCCTCACCGGCCGCCTTTTCGCCTCCCCGCTGGATCGGCAGGGCGGATTGGCGTATGCAGGACAGCGCCATGCCCGTTCCCCGCGACAGCAGCAGCCAATCGGGCGCGTCCCCGGCAATCGGCCCCGCCGAGATCGCGGCGCTGGTCGAGCCCGACCGCGTGCATCGCCGCGCCTATACCGACCGCGCGGTGTTCGATCTGGAAATGGCGCGCATTTTCGGGCGCGCCTGGATCTTCGTCGCCCATGCCAGCCAGATTCCCGGGCCGAACGACCTCATCCGCACGCGCCTCGGCCTGCACGACGTGCTCGCGACCCGCGACGGGGACGGCCGCGTCCATGTCGTCGGGAACCGCTGCACCCACCGCGGAACGACCCTCTGCTCGGTGGAGCGTGCCAGTGCGGCGAGCCTGGTCTGCCCCTATCACGCCTGGACCTTCGGCCTGGACGGCACGCTGCGCTCGGTGCCGCACCGCAAGAGCATGCCCGACTCGTTCGATATCGCCGATCCGCGCCTCGCCCTGTTCCGCGCGCCGCGGGTGGCGGACTACCGCAGCTTCGTCTTCGCCAGCCTGGCCGCCGACGGGCCGGGGCTGGAGGACTTCCTCGGCGACATGACGGAGGCGCTCGACAATCTGGTCGACCGGGCGCCGGACGGCGAGATTTTCCAGGACGGCGGCATCTTCCGGCTCGAATACCGCGGCAACTGGAAGCTGCACCACGAGAACGCCAACGACACGATGCATCCCGGCTTCGTCCACGAATCCTCGGTCAACGCCGCGCGGGAGGACGGGCGCGACTATGCCGAGCCGGTCTACGACGAGCACCAGGCGCACACCCAGCTCCTGTCCAACGGCTTCTCGGTGCGCGAATGGCAGTCGCTCGGCCTCCAGGGGCTGGCCAACGGCCACAGCTACATGGACGGCTTTTACAGCGAGGGCGTCCTCTCGCCGGACCGGGACGATCCGCTGTCCCGCGAATACCGGGCGGCGCTGGAAGCCGCGAAGGGGCGCGCGGCGGCCGACGCCATCCTCGGCATGGACCGCTTCAACAACCTGATCTGGCCCAACCTGAACATCAACGCGCAATACCAGCAGATCCGCATCGTCCAGCCGGTCGCGCCCGACCGGACCGTCGTCCAGGCCATGTGCTTCCGGCTCGGCGGCGCGCCCGAGGGCATGTTCCATCGCGCAGTGCGCTTCCTCACCAATCTCAGCTCGCCCGCCTCGATGATCTTCGCCGACGACGTCGAGATCTTCGAGAAGGTCCAGGCCGGCCTCGCCGACGGCAGCCGGGAATGGCTCGACCAGTCGCGCGGCCTCGACGCGCCGGTTGACGCAGGGGCTGGCGGCGGAGGGGCCGGCAACGGCCGCCTCGCCTCGCCGGGCACCAGCGAGCTGCCGATCCGCGGCCAGTTCCGCGCCTGGCTCGACCATATGACGGCCTGAGCGCCGTGGCGGACGGTCCTTCGCCCGAACCCGGCGCCCCCGAATCCGGTACGCCCGAATCCGGTACGCCCGAATCCGGTACGGCAAACGCCGTGGACCGCGCCGCCGTCGAGGCCTTCCTCTACCGCGAGGCCCGGCTGCTCGACGACGGGCGCTACGAGGACTGGCTCGCCCTGTTCGACGAGGACGGCCTCTACTGGATCCCCGGCCTGCCCGGCCAGACCGACCGCTTCGGCGCCGTCTCGATCGTCCACGAGGACCGCACGGTCCTGCGCATGCGCGTCCGGCGGCTCGGCCATCCGCGGGCCTGGTCGCTCATGCCGCTGCCGCGCAGCTCCCACCTGCTCGGCAATATCGCCGTCGCCGCGGCCGGGGACGGCACGATCGAGGCGGTCGCCTCGCTCCAGGTCGCCCTCTACCGGGCCGGCGACCGCACCCGCTACGACGGCCGCCAGACCATGCGGCTCCGGCCTGACCCCAGGCCCGGCTCCAGGGCCGACTCCAAGTCCGGCGGCGGCGACTTCAGGATCGTCCTCAAGCGGATCGACCTGATCGACTGCGACGGCGTCCAGGGCGTCATGCCCGTCCCGATCTGAGCGGCGGCCCGGCGCACCGCGCGGGGTGCGCAACTGTCATGAAATGTCATGATTCGTCATGATGCTTCGGGCTCGCACCGAACACAACGCCGTGTCGCCCCGGACCCCGATCCGGGGCCCAGAGTCGCCTGGCACGATTTTCGCGGTTGTCCCTTCGACAGGCTCAGGGCAGGCTCCTGGTCCCCGGATCGTCGCTGCGCTCCGTCCGGGGTGACAAGGAAGGGGGTGGCTCGTGTCATGAAATGTCATGATTCGTCATGTTCCGTGGCGGTATCCTCCTTCTTTTTCGCATGCGCGGCCCGGCCTCAAGATTTAGACAGACCGGTCTATTTTTCGTGTTTTTTTCGCCGCCGAGCCGCTTTTCCCGGCGCGGAATCCGCAGAAATCCGCCATTTCCGTTCCGGCACGCGCGCGAAAAAAAAGCATACTATGCATAAATTCCTAGATCGTCCGCACCGGAATGCCGCGCGGATGGGGCGGCGCGGCCGCGGCGCCGGCAAGGCGGCTCCTGGCATGTGTCAGGAAATGTCATGGTCCGTCATGTTTCTCCGTTTCCGGACAAATACCGTGCTTCAATGCGTCCCCCTCCCCTTGGGGGAGGGGGATTCGAGCGGCACCTTTGAAGAATGTTCATATAATGTTCCAGAAGCAGGAGTCAAGGCCTCCGGGGCGGTTATTCGCTGTCGGGTCCGTGCCGCCCATGCTGAACGATCCGGCGGCGCGATTGTGTATTGGGGCGATTGAGGATTGAGCCTGACTCAGATAGATTGATTTTCCGCTTTCAGATATCAATTTGGTGAAACCTAATAGTCAATTTTGGTAATCGCCATCGGGCGACGCGGGGTTGAACATGAATCGAATGGAGACGAAGCCTGTCGCGCAATTCATCGAGCGGCTGCGGCAGACCGGCGGTCTGAAGGGGACCGACATCGCGAATTTCGCCGGCGTCTCCAGGGCCACGGTGTCCCGGTGGGCGAACGGCCGGAAGTCGCCGCATCCCAGGACGCAGCTCATCATGTCGGACCTGTCCTATGTCGTGCTGCGGCTCAGCGAATATTACAACCGGGAGGAAATCCGCGCCTGGCTCTACGCCCTGCATCCGCAACTCGACGGCGCGCGCGCCATAGACCTGATCCATAGCGAGCGGGCCGAAGAGGTGGTTGCGATCCTGGATCGCCTCGACGCCGACGCCTATCTCTGAACAGGGCGCGTCCTTAGACCATGGCAGCTGGAGACGGCGTCCGGCCCGAGCACCGGATACGCGACCGGCGGCTGCTCGACGCCCTGGAGGCCGTCGGCCAGGCGCCCTATGCCGGCACCGTGTGGCGCTCGGTCCGCGAGGGCCGCGATCCGCTGGCCTGCTGGCGCTCCGGCGGCCGGTGGGACGACGGCGCGCTGGACGTGCTCTACACCTCGGAGACCCGGGAAGCGGCGATCGCCGAGCGGCGCTTCCATCTCTACCGGGGCCAGCCGATCCCGCCGTCACGGGTGCGCTACGAACTCTACGAGCTGCGGGTCTCGCTCGAAGCGGTCATGCGGTTTCCCGATATAGCAGCCCTTTCGGCCGCCGGTCTGGACACCGGCCGGTACGGGCGCCTCAGCTATCGGGAACTGCAGCGGGAATACCCGCGCTCGCAGGAGATTGCCGAAGCCTGCGCTTTCCTCGGCGCCGACGGGATACTGGTGCCGAGCGCGCGCGAACCGTCGTCATACAATCTGATCGTGTTCTGCGAACAGGAAACGCGGATCGAGAAGGAAGTCGTCGGGAACCACGGGGTAATTGACTTCGACTGAACCGTCGTCGATCCGGTCGACCGCGATCTCGCGTTCGAGGTGGCGCGAACGCACAAGATCGAAGGCGAGTTGCATGTCGAGCCGAGTCACGGGGGTTGAGCCAAACGCCGTGGACAGCCGGTGGGACATCCCGAACGAGACGGCGGATTTCCCGTTGACCAGATTGGAAAGCGTCTAGCGCTTGGTGCCGAACTTAATGTCCAATGTCACTTTAGATCAGGCAGAAAATTAAGTAAATCGTCAATTGAATCTGCCTTTTTCCTCTTAACATCCTTAAGGTAGGAAAGTCTCAACTTTCTAGCCGCATCTCGACACCAATTTGCATTTTTTAAACTAACTTTATAATCAAAATCGCCATTTTCCATCAATTCTTCAATTTCACCATCAAGATCTATTCCGACCGTTGATGACAATGATGAAACAATGCCAATAAAATCATCAAAGCATTCATTTGCAAATAAGATTTTGGGATCACGCAAGACAGATTTTCCCTTCTCGGAGGTTTTCAAAATTTCTGAAACGGCGTAGCCCAAAAAATATCTTGTTAGGCCGTACTTCGCAAACGGCTTGTTTGTCAACTCCTCTATACCAGCATGCAAGGTATCAAAATACTCAAAAAGCCAAAGCACCTTATATCCCGAAACATTTCGCTCTCCAAATATTCTAGAGTGAGAATCGTCCATCACCCTATATCGTTGATGACAGGTCCAAGGTTCGCCCAAGTCTATCGCGAGTAGCATTAATCCGGCATCTTCGTTGGAAATTACATCATATCCTTGATTTTTTTCGCCGCGCTTCACTTCATACCGATAATTCTTAAAATCAATCAGTTCAACTTCTCGTTTTAGTCGCTCTTGAATTGGATGATTTGAACGCAGGTCTCTTGCCTTAATTGCATTTTGGTTATTACTATTATAAGTGATTTTCTCCGAAAGTGTAGAATTTCCCTTAATAGCGACAATTTTTGTAAGAACTCTCAACTCATCGGATATTGAAGATCTTGCTGTATGCAACGAGGTAATGCTTTGCGCGCCATTGACAACTACATAGTCACGCACCGTAATTGCATCGTCTCCTTCAAATTCAATTTGCTCACAAAGCAAGGTGATCCCGTTGTGATATAGCGGGAAATTATTGTGTTCCCTAACGTCTTTTATGCTCTCGAGCAATCCTTTATTTATTTTCGTATTTCCCAAAGAAAATCTGACGTTCTGTTCAAAAAGTTTTCCATCAGAAATTCCATCCAAGTTCACCAAGTCTTTCGCGTACGCCAAAAAAATACGGGCGCTTACTCCGTCTTTAGATTCATGCCTGATCGTTTCCGTATCCGAAACATCGAAAGAATAACTTTTCGATATTCCGCCATTAACATTAATATCTATTTTTTGACTAGCAATCCGCTCAGCATCGTATAATTCGATATTATCCAACATTTGTAGTAAGGATTTAGCATCTTTCGATGCAAGTACATTTGTACAAAATACGCCAACAATAGAAAAATTTGAATTTACTCTTTGTAAAAGATTGTTCCGTTTTATGCAGTTCTTTAATGCGTCACTAGCATTACCTTCCAACAATTTTGCAATAGTTTCCGTTGTGGCAAACTGTTCGAGGCTGCCGGAAAACTCCTTAAGATCTTTGTCCCCTAATGTAGAGCTATCTTTTTGGCGTAGTTTAGTTTGAAAAAAGTAGATAGTTTCATTTTGTTCACTGACAAATATACCATCAATACCCTTATCTAATTGGGAGTCAACGCAAGCGTCATCAGCGTCCTGTGAATCAAGGCGAAAAATTTCCTCCAAAAACCAAAGCAAAAATCTTGCTGAGTCAGCATTGGCGCGATCGACGTAAGGCGGCAGTATATTTTGTTGAAGATTTTTCAGATGCAGGTCTTCTTTTTTCACCAGTTTACCCCTTCATTGTAAGGTGCTTTAGACATTGCATGCATTAATTAGTATTTACATGCAATGAAATAATGTTCAACTAATAATTCAATTAAATGTCCAAAGATTAGGTGCGGCGCGGGGAGTGCCCCGCGCCGCTTAAGCCCTACACGCTGTAATACATGTCGAATTCGACCGGGTGGGTGGTGTGTTCGAGGTTGTACACCTCCTCCCACTTGAGGTCCATGTAGCCGTCGATCAGGTCGTCGTTGAAGACCTCGCCCTTGAGCAGGAACTCGCGATCGGCATCGATGCTGTCCAGCGCCTCGCGCAGGGAGCCGCAGACCGTCGGGATGTCGGTCAGCTCCTCCGGCGGCAGGTCGTAGAGATCCTTGTCCATCGGATCGCCCGGATGGATCTTGTTCTGGATGCCGTCGAGGCCGGCCATCAGCATCGCCGCGAAGGTGTAGTAGGGGTTGCCGGCCGCATCCGGGAAGCGCACCTCGACGCGCTTGCCGTTGGGCGAGGCGACATACGGAATCCGGCACGACGCCGAGCGGTTGCGCGCCGAATAGGCGAGCAGGACCGGCGCCTCGAAGCCCGGGATCAGCCGCTTGTAGCTGTTCGTCGTCGCGTTCGAGAAGGCGTTGATCGCCTTGGCGTGCTTCATCACCCCGCCGATATAGTGCAGGCAGGTCTCCGACAGGTCGGCATACTGGTTGCCGGCGAACAGCGGCTTGCCGTCCTTCCACAGCGACTGGTGGACATGCATGCCCGAGCCGTTGTCGCCGACCACGGGCTTGGGCATGAAGGTTGCCGTCTTGCCCCATTTGGCGGCGATCATGTGGACGCAGTATTTGTAGATCTGCAGGGCGTCGGCCTGGGCGACCAGCGGGCCGAACCGGATGCCGAGTTCGTGCTGCGCGGGTGCCACCTCGTGATGGTGCTTCTCGGTGTCCACGCCCATCTGCTGGATCATGGTGACCATTTCCGCGCGCATGTCGGCGCCCTGGTCGACCGGCTGCACCGGGAAATAGCCGCCCTTGAGGCGCGGCCGGTGGCCGAGGTTGCCGTCTTCGTATTCGGTGCCGGAATTGTAGGGGCCTTCCTCCGAATCGATCTGGAAGAAGGTGTGGTTCATGTCGACGGCGAAGCGCACGTCGTCGAACACGAAGAACTCGGCCTCCGGGCCGAAGAAGGCGCTGTCGGCGATCCCGACCTCCGCCATGTAGCTGATCGCCTTCTTGGCGGTCGAGCGCGGGTCGCGGCCGTAGGGCTGGCCGGACGTCGGCTCCAGCACGTCGCACAACATGATCAGCGTCGATTGCGCGGTGAACGGATCCATCACCGCGGTGTCCGGGTCGGGCAGCAGCGCCATGTCGGATTCGTTGATCGCCTTCCAGCCGGCGATCGACGAGCCGTCGAACATGATGCCGTCCTCGAAGGTGTCCTCGTCGATGGTCTGCGCGGTCTGGGCGGTGTGCTGCCACTTGCCCCGCGGATCGGTAAAACGCAGATCGATGAACTGGATGTCCTCGTCGCGGATTTTCTTCAGTACGGAGTTTACGTCTGACATTTCGGTTTCCACTCTATTGGCTGATATGTCCGGTGTGGGATGGGTGCGGGATGGGTGCGAATCGCGAAGGGTCCGGTCCGGCTAGACGGCGTCGCGCCCGCGCTCGCCGGTGCGGATGCGGATGGCGTCCTCGATATCGGTGACGAAAATCTTGCCGTCGCCGATCCGGCCGGTCTGGGCATTCTGGATGATCGCCTCCAGGGCGCGCTCGAGCATGTCGTCGTGCAGCACGACCTCGATCTTCACCTTGGGCAGGAAGTCGACGATATATTCGGCGCCGCGATACAGCTCGGTATGGCCCTTCTGGCGCCCGAACCCCTTGGCCTCGACCACGGTCAGGCCCTGGATGCCCAGATCGGTCAGGGCCTCCTTCACCTCGTCGAGCTTGAACGGCTTGATGATCGCCTCGAGTTTCTTCATGGAATCGTCTTCACGGGAGCGTCTTCACGGGATCTCTTCGGGGCGGGTCCGGCGCAATTTCGGTTTGCCGCACAATCGGCATCCGGCCCGAAACGAGTCCGGGCAGCGGCGCGCGCGGCATACACACCCGATAAGCATCATTCGTGCCAACGGCAATGCGGCAAGTGAACCCCGGAAAGCCCTTCATTCCGGGTCGTTTCCGCATACCGCATCGGCGGGCAAAGGCAAAGTGCCTAATTTCGCGGCAGCGTGCTGCGCGATCGGGCAGCAAGCCATCCCGCCATCCGGTCGATCGCCCGGTCGATGTTGGGGGCGCTGTTGCGGCGCGTGGCGCGTGGTATTCCGCTTCGAGAGAGGCGAAGCCGTGGACGTCGACCTGATCGATTACCACTGACGAACGGGAGAGCGCAGAGTCATGAACGGCGGCGACGACGAGCGGGTCGGCCCCATGCTGAACCCGCCGCATCTGGGCGAACTGATCCGCGAAGGTCTCGAGGAAACGGGCTGGAACGTTACCGAGACGGCGGCCCGCCTGAATTGCGACCGCGGGACCCTGTCGCGGGTGTTGAACGGCAAAGCCGGCCTGTCGGCAACGATGGCGCTGGCTCTGGAAGACATCGGCTGGGGAACGGCCGAGCACTGGATGCGCATGCAGGCGAGCTACGAACTGGCGCAGGTGCGCAGGAAGCGCGTCGGTACGGCGAGCGCCGCCGTCGCGTAGGTCCGACCGTTCAGGCAGCGAGCCACGCCGCCATCCGGTCGATCGCCCGTTCGATGTTGGCGGCGCTGTTGGCGCAGGAGAAGCGCAGGAAGCCCTCGCCGAAGGCGCCGAAGCTGGTGCCGGCGATGGCGGCGACGCCGATCTCCTCGAGCATGCCGTCCTGCATGGCGCGGGCGTCGCGGCCCGTGCCCTCGATGTTGGGGAAGGCATAGAAGGCGCCGGCCGGCGTCCGGCAGCGCACGCCGGGCAGGGCGTTGAGGCGGTCGGCGATCAGGGTGCGGCGGCGCTCGAAGGCGGCGCGCATGGTCTCGACGGCGTCCTGCGGGCCTTCGAGCGCGACGATCCCGGCATACTGCGCGCTGGCGTTGACGCAGGAATGGCAGTTGATCGACAGGCGCTCCGCCGTATCGACCCAGGCCTGCGGCCAGACGCTGTAGCCGAGGCGCCAGCCGGTCATGGCGTAGGTCTTGGACCAGCCGTCGAGCAGGATGGTGCGGTCGCGCAGATGCTCGTAGGCGAGCAGGGTGGTGTGGGCTTCGCCGTCGAACAGCAGCCGGGAATAGATCTCGTCGCTCAGGATCGCGACATGGGGGAAACGCTCCAGACCGGCGGCGAGCGCGTCGATCTCGGCCTTCGGCGTCACGCCGCCGGTCGGGTTGGCCGGGCTGTTCAGGATGATGAGCCGTGTCCGCTCCGTGATCCGGTCGAGCACGCTGTCGGCGCTGAAGGCGAAGTCCCGTTCCTCGGCCAGTTCGATCGGCACCGGCGTCGCGCCCGAAAAGCGGATGACCGATTCGTAGATCGGAAAGCCGGGATTGGGATAGAGGATCTCGGCGCCCGGCTCGCCGAACATCATCAGCGCGAAGAACATGGTCGGCTTGCCGCCCGGCATGATGAGCACGGTCGCGGGATCGATCGCGACCCCGCGGTGGCGCAGGATGTCCGCCGCCACGGCCTCGCGCAGGCCCGGCACCCCGGCCGCCGGCGTGTAGCCGTGATGGCCGTCGGCGAGCGCCTTGCGCCCGGCCTCGACGATATGGTCCGGCGTTGCGAAATCCGGCTGGCCGATGCCGAGGTTGATGATGTCGCGCCCTTCGGCGGCCAGCGCGGTGGCGCGGGCCAGGACCTCGAAGGCGGATTCGGTGCCGAGCCGCCCGGTGCGGGCGGCAAGCTGCGGTGCGGTCATGGCAAGTCCCCGATACGCCGGGCCCCGACGCGCTGGCGCGGGACGGCGCTGCTGCGTTACACCGGATACGGATAACCGACCGGGGCGGGGAGGGCAAAGGCCATGCTGGCGGTGAAGGCGCTGACCTTCGACGTGTTCGGCACGGTGGTCGACTGGCGGGGCAGCGTGGCGCGCGAGGCGGCGGCGGCGCTCGGGCCGAAGGGCTTCGACCTGGACTGGAACGGTTTTGCGCTGGCCTGGCGCGCGCGCTACCAGCCGGCGATGGAGCGGGTGCGCAGCGGCGGCCGCGGCTTCGTCAAGCTCGACGTGCTGCACCGAGAAAACCTGCTGGAAGTGCTGGAGGAATTCGGCGTCGCCGGCCTTTCCGAGGCGGAGACCGACGACCTCAACCGGGCTTGGCACCGGCTCGATCCGTGGCCGGACGTATTGCCCGGCATGGCCCGCCTGCGCGCGAAATACCCGCTGGCGGCGCTCTCGAACGGCAACGTCGCGCTGATCGTGAACATGGCGCGCCGGGCCGGCATCCGGTGGGACGCGATTCTCGGCGCCGAGGTCGCGCGCGCCTACAAGCCGATGGCGCGGGCCTATCTCTCGGCGGCCGAGATGCTCGGCCTTGCGCCGGCGGACGTCGCGCTGGTCGCAGCCCACAACGACGATCTGAAGGCTGCTGCGGCCGCCGGCCTGCGCACGGTCTTCATACCCCGCCGCACCGAGATGGCGGACGAAGGCCAGACGAAAGACCTGGAGGCCTGGGACGGCGCCGACCTGGCGGCGGAGGATTTCGAAGACCTGGCGGACCGGCTGGGCTGTCCCTGAAGGACCGTTCTGCAACCGGCCAGCCTGCGCACTTCCCCTTTCCGTCATCCCGACAGGGCGCCTCCCTATCCCGTCATTCCGACCGAGCGCCTTCCCTAACCGTCATTGCGACCGAGCGCCTCCTTTTCCCGTCATTCCGACCGAGCGAAGCGAGTGGAGGAATCTCGACTCGGTCCCGCCAACAAGAACCCCGAGGCCTGCGCCGGGATTCCTCCGCTCCGCCCCGGCCGGGGGCCGGGGCTCCGGTCGGAATGACGGGAGGGCGTATCGAGGCCCCTGCGACGCGGCGGACCCATTGATTTGCGGGGGCGGTTGCGGGCAAACAGGGGCGCGATGAAACCCGCGAATTCCATCCTCAGCGGCTACGGTACGACCGTGTTCGAGGTCATGTCGGCGCTGGCCAACGAGCACAATGCGGTCAATCTCGGCCAGGGCTTCCCGGACGGCAACGGGCCGGACGACGTCCGCGCCATGGCGCACACCGCGCTCGACGACCGCCCGAACCAGTATCCGCCGATGTTCGGGGTGCCGGAGCTGCGCCAGGCGGTCGCGAAGCACAACCGGCGCTTCTACGGCCTCGACATCGACTGGCAGACCGAGACCCTGGTGACCAGCGGCGCGACCGAGGCCCTGGCGGCGGCGCATTTTGGCCTGATCGAGCCGGGCGACGAGGTCGTTCTGATCGAACCGCTCTACGATTGCTACCTGCCGATCATCCGCCGCGCCGGCGCCGTGCCGCGGCTGGTCCGCATCGAGCCGCCGGACTGGTCGCTGCCGGAGGCCGAATTGCGCGCCGCCTTCTCCGATCTCACCAAGCTGGTGCTGATCAACACGCCGATGAACCCGGCCGCGAAGGTGTTCACCCGCGAAGAACTCGATTTCATCGCCGGCCTGTGCCTGGAGCACGACGCCTATTGCGTCGCCGACGAGGTTTACGAGCATCTGGTGTTCGACGGCCGGCCCCACGTCACCATGATGGGCCTGCCCGGGATGCGCGAACGCACGGTGCGCATCGGCAGCGCGGGCAAGACCTTTGCGCTCACCGGCTGGAAGGTCGGCTACATCACGGCGCCGCCGGACCTGATGACGCCGATCGCCAAGACGCACCAGTATCTGACCTTCACGACGCCGCCCAACCTGCAGCGCGCCACGGCCTACGGGCTGGAGAAGGACGCGGGCTATTTCACCGGGCTGGCGCGCGGCCTGCAGCGCAGCCGCGACCGGTTCCGGGCCGGGCTGGAGGCGATCGGCTTCGAGACCGTCGAGTGCCACGGCACCTACTTCATCGCCGTCGATATCCGCTCGGTCGGCTTCAACGGCGACGACGTCGATTTCTGCCGGACGCTGACGACCGAGGCCGGCGTCGCCGCGGTGCCGGTGAGCGCCTTCTACCAGAACGATCCGCCCCGCCATTTCGCCCGCTTCTCCTTCTGCAAGGAGGACGCGACGCTGGACGAGGCGCTGAAACGGATGCGCGCTTGGCTGGGGCGGTGAGGCGCGGCTTGCGGGCATTGCAAATCCGCGCGGAAACACGACATCCGTCCCCGGACGAAACCGATCTGGAACCCGAGCGGGGGAGACCGGCTTGATCGCGACGCAACGTATTACCCGCTTCCTGCTGCTGCCTTTCGCACTCTCCTGCTGCCTGGCCTGCCATTTGGCGACCGGCCCGGCCTGGGCCGCGGAGATGCGGAAGTCGCCCTATGCCGGGCAGCAGTCGCGCCCGATCAAGGGCCTGTCGGCCGACGACCTCGCCGAACTGAGGCGCGGCGGCGGCTGGGGACTTGCCAGGGCGGCCGAACTCAACGGCATGCCCGGCCCCGCCCATCTGCTGGAACTGAGAGACAGGATTCCGCTTACTGCGGACCAGGTGGTGGCCGTCACCGCCGTCTTCGAGCGGATGCGGGCCGCCGCGGTCGCCGGCGGACAACGTCTGATCGCCGGGGAGCAGGCGCTTGAGGCGGCGTTCGCCAGCGGCAAGGTATCCGAACAGGAACTGCGCACTCTGCTCTCCGAGATCGGCCGGGCCCGGACGGCGCTCCGTCATACGCATCTCGCGGCGCACCTGGAGACTTTACCCTTGCTGACCGGGGCGCAGATCGCGCGTTACAATCTGCTACGTGGATATTCGGGCGATCCCTGCGCCAGCCCGCCCAAAGGGCACGACCCCGCGCTGTGGCGCAAACACAACGGCTGCAAATAGGGCTGGTTGGAGCCGAACGAGGGCGTAGCGAACGGCGGGCTTCCGCGTCCGGCGTTCCGGCCTATATCCGTTGCCTGCCTTGACCCTCGGGAGAGCGGTGCGTACAACGCCGGGCCTGCCCCGGATCGCGTGCGGGGCTTCCTGCGGCGGATGTAGCTCAGTTGGTTAGAGCACCTGGTTGTGGTCCAGGGGGTCGCGGGTTCAAATCCCGTCATTCGCCCCATTTTTCGCGCCTTTTCGCGTTGCGACAGAAAACGGCCCGCCGTCGCCGGCGGGCCGTTTCGGATTCTGTGCCTTGGGTTCGGCGCAGGTCTACATCGTGGCTGCGGTCACCCAGGGCTTCCATTTCTTCTCGTTGTCTTTCATCCACTTCTCGGCGGCGGCTTCCGCCTCCATCTTGTCGACGTCGACCAGCTTGGCCATGACGGCGATGTCGAGGTTCGAGAAGCTCATCTTCTGCAGGACCTTGTATGCCTTCGGCCACTTCTTCGCGAAGCCCTTCCAGACGCCGATTTTCAGATAGCCGTCCTTCGGGTTGCCGCAGTCATAGGATTTGTTCGGGTTCAGGCCCCATTTGGGATCCTTGAAGCACTTCTCGTGGTAGGCCGGGAACTCCACGAACTTGCCCTTGTACAGGGCTTCGATGAAGTTCGGCGTCCAGTTGAACAGCACGATCGGCGCATTGCGCTTGCTGGCGGATTTCAGCTCCGCCCACAGCGCCGCGGCCGAGCCCGCGTTCACCACCTTGAAGTTCATACCCAGGCCGTCGACGCGCTCCTGGTCGTTCTTCAGCCAGTCGACCGGGCCGGCGAGGAAGCGGCCTTTCGGCTTCGTCGCGGCGGTCGCGAACATGGCGGCGCACTTGTTCAGCGCCTTCCAGTCCGGGAGGCCGGGGCAGGCCTTCTCGACATACTCCGGATACCACCACTCCTCGCGGGTCTTGGCTTCGTGGGTCGCCGCCGTGACTACGCAGCCCTTGTTGAGCTGCTTCTCGTAGCTGACGCCGAACGCGCCCTGCCACACCTCGTGGACCAGGTGGATATCGCCTTCGCACATCGAGGTATAGACGACCTGGCTGTCCGCGGAGACGTAGTCGACCTTGTTGCCGACCATCTCCAGCAGCTTGCCGACGATACGGGCGCCCACAAGCTGGCTCGACCAGTTGTGGAGCGGAATCTTGATCGTATCGGCAGCCGCAGTCTGGGCCCCGACGACCAGCAAAGCGGCAGCACCGGCCGCCATCGCGATTCTGCGCATGTACTCCTCCTCAAATTTGCAGCGCCGAACCAATTCGAACCAATTGGGTCTACTCCGGCGCAAGTACCCAACATCATTCACCTTCATTTGTCGCTGTCAATCGTTTATGTGTAGTTTTCAATCATTTATGTGGTAAATTTTGGCGTATATTGGTTTGAAATGGTCTAAAATGGTAGGGGATTCCGGATGTATTCAACGGTCGTATTGGCGTATTCGATAGTTCGTCGCCGCATTCGGCCGGACCGAAGGTGCCGCGTCCATTGCAGCGGGTCTATACTCGGTCGCGCGGAATGTGGCAGACCGGTTGCCCGGTAGCTTCCGCCCGGTAACTTCTGTGGGGAGTGCAAGAATTTGGACGCCAAGATCGCCTGCCGGAACGTCTGGAAACTGTATGGCAAGGATCCGGAAGGCTTTCTCGCCGCCCATAACGGCGAACCCCCGGACGACGCCATCGCGGGCGACGGCTACATTCCGGCGGTGCGTCATGCGAGCCTGGAGGTCTTTCCCGGCGAGATCCTGGTCATCATGGGGCTCAGCGGCTCCGGCAAGTCGACGCTGGTCCGCTGCCTGTCGCGCCTGATCGAGCCGACCGCCGGCGAGGTCCTGTTCGACGGTCAGGACCTGCTGAAGATACCGCCGAAAGAGCTGATCGAAATCCGCCGTCACAAGATGGGCATGGTGTTCCAGCATTTCGCCCTGCTGCCGCACCGCACCGTCCTCCAGAATGTCGCCTTCCCCCTGGAGGTGCAGGGTATCGACCGCGGGACCCGGGAGAAGCGGGCGCTCGACGTTATCGAACTGGTCGGGCTGAAAGGGCGGGACGGCTATTATCCGCGCGAACTCTCCGGCGGCCAGCAGCAGCGCGTCGGCATCGCGCGATCCCTGGCGGTCGAACCCGACGTCTGGTTTCTCGACGAGCCCTTTTCCGCCCTCGATCCGCTGATCCGGCGCGAAATGCAGGACGAATTCCTGCGCCTCCAGACCATGCTGCAGAAGACGATCGCCTTCATCACCCACGATTTTGACGAGGCGATCCGCCTCGCCGACCGGATCG
Source organism: Rhodospirillaceae bacterium (assembly GCA_028819475.1). NCBI lineage: Bacteria > Pseudomonadati > Pseudomonadota > Alphaproteobacteria > Rhodospirillales > Rhodospirillaceae > Rhodospirillaceae bacterium. Next base: position 122,008 of record JAPPLJ010000067.1, on the reverse strand, counting down.
CGATCATGAACGAGGGCCGGATCGTGCAGATCGGCTCGCCGGAAGAGCTGGTGACGCGGCCGGCCAACGACTATGTCGCCAACTTCACGCGCGACGTCGCCCGCGAGAAGCTGCTGACCGTTGCCTCGGTCATGGAGGCGTCGCCGGAAAGCGCGGCCCTGTCGGACACGACCGTTCGGCCGACCGACAAGGTGGCCGACGTAGCGCGCCTGATTATCGACAGCGAGCTGCCCTTGCGGGTGGCGGACGACGACGGCCGCACCATCGGCGCGGTAAGCCGGGCCCATGTGCTGGACGTGCTCTTCTCCGTGGAGGCCGACGCCCATGGCTGACGCGGCGGTCCTGGGCGGCGCCGTTCCGGTCCGCCGCTGGGTGGCGGGTTCCGGGCAATCCGGCCTTCGGGTCGCCGTCCTGCTGCTGGCGCCGTTCGTTTTCGTCCTCGCGGTCTCGCCCTGGCTGCCCGACTGGCTGCGCATGATCCCGAAGGACTGGTCGGCGCCGTTCGTCGGCTGGATCAACGCGGTGGTGGAGGTCCTGCGCGCGGAAGAGATTTTCGGCCTTTTCACCTTCCGCGACATCACCCGGGCGATCGCCGACCTGATCGACTATCCGCTCGATTTCGTCGAGGCCGTCCTGGTCGCCGGTTTCTCCGATTCGGTTCCGGGCCTGCCCTGGATCGCGGTCACCGGCCTGGCGATCGTGCTCGGCTGGTACCTGCAGGGCCGCCAGCTCGGCATCATCGCCGGCGTCTGCTTCGCCTACATGGCGATCTTCGGCAAATGGGAACTGTCGATGGTCACCCTGTCGGTGGTGCTGGTCGCCGCGCCCATTGCCGGCGCGATCGGGGTGGCGCTGGGAATCGTCGCCTACAAGCGGCGCTGGTTCGAGACGCTGCTGTGGCCGATCCTCAACGTCATGCAGGCGCTGCCGCATTTCTCCTACATGATCCCGGTCGCCATCTTCATCGGCATCGGCCACAAGGCCGGCACGATCGCGACCATCATTTTCGCCTTCCCCGTGATGGCGCGGCTCACCATCCTCGGCCTGAAGGGCGTTTCGCCGGAGGTGCGCGAGGCCGGGATCATGGCCGGCTGCACGAATCGTCAGATGCTGTGGAAGGTCGAACTGCCGGCGGCGCGGCCGACGCTCATGGTCGGCGTCAACCAGATCATCATGCTGTGCCTGGCGATGGTCGTCCTGGCGTCATTCGTCGGCGCCAAGGGGCTGGGCCACGACCTGCTGAACCGGCTGCGCTCGCTGTGGATCGGCCAGGCGCTGGAGATCGGGGTCGTGATCGTCTTCATGGCGATCATCCTCGACCGGCTCAGCCAGGCCTGGGCGCGGAAGGAGCCGGAACATCTGCGCGAAGGGCCGTTTCACATCCGGCATCCCTTCCTGACCGCCGGTATCGCCGTCGTTGTCGGTTCCTACATCCTGGCGGCGTTCATTCCGGCGCTGCAACTGTGGCCGAAGTCGCTGTCGGTCACGACCGCGCCGATGTGGGACGCGATGATCGACGCCATCGTCGTCTACGCCTTCGACTATCTGGAGCTGATCAAGGACACGCTCCTGGTCCATGTCCTGATCCCGATGCGCGACCTCTATCTCCTGCTGCCCTGGTCGGCCCTGCTCGTGTTCGTCGTCACCTTCGGCTGGTATTACGGCGGCTGGCAGGTCGCAGCCATCCAGGCGCTGTTCGCGCTCTATCTGGCCTTCGCCGGTTTCTGGGAGCGGACCCTGATCACCGCCTACATGGTGAGCTTCGCGGTGATCGTCTGCGTCATCATCGGCTCGCTGGTCGGGGTCTGGGCCGCCGCCGGGCCACGGCGCACGAAGGTCGTGGAACTCATCCTGGACACCTTCCAGACCTTCCCGTCCTTCATCTACCTGATCCCGGCGATCATGCTGTTCAACGTGAACGACTTCGCCGCCATCATGGCGATCGTGATCTATGCCACGATCCCGACGACCCGCCTGACGATCTTCGGCCTGCGGACCGTGCCGCACGATATCGTCGAGGCGGCGATCACGTCGGGCTGCACGCCGCGCCAGGTGTTGTGGAAGGTGCGTATGCCGCTGGCCTTCCCGGCCATCATGCTGGGCATAAATCAGACGATCATGTACGCGCTCTTCATGGTCGTCATCGCGGCGTTCATCGGCACGACCGATCTGGGACAGGAAATTTTCCGCTCGAAGGCCGAAAACGATGCCGGCAAGTCGCTGGTCGTCGGCCTGTGCGTCGCCTTCATGGGCCTGATCGCGGACCAGCTGATCAATTCCTGGGCCCGGGAACGCAAGAAAGTGTTGGGGTTGGAATGACCATCCAGTCGGTTGAACCGCCGCTGGCGCAGCAGCCTTCCAGGGCCGGCGCGGTGTTGATTCCCGGCGTACCCACGCTGGGTATCGGGGTCGAACGCTACGTCGCCCGCGGCGGCGCGACGACCGTCTTTTCCCTCGAACCCGGCGACGGCCTCACGGTGCGCGACCGGGAAGGCCGGCAGGCCGCGGAGATCGCGGCCTTCGCGCCGGACGGCTCGGCCGATACCGAGGCGCTGGGCGCCGCGGCGGCCGGGTCCGCCGAAGGCCTCAAGGCGATCCTCGGCGCCGGCACGGAACCGGCCCGGTCGCTGGCGGGCAGCCTGCAGCGGCGCGGGCTGGAAATCGCGGCGGCGCGCTCGATCGGGGTTCTCGGCGGCGACTCGCGTCCGGGCGACGAGGCGTCCTTCACGGCCGAACGGCCGCTGGTCTGTTTCGTGGCTGCGCCGGGCGGCCCGATGCGCGTCGACCGGCAGGATGCGCCGACGCCGCTCGAGATATTCGTCACCCGCGCCAACCCGGTCGCGCCAGACGAGCATCCGGTGCCCGAGCCGCTCGCCGATCCGCGCATCGACCGGCGCGTCGCCGCCCGGACCGCCGAGGCCTACGAGGTCAAGGCCGGGGAGTTCATCCAGATCATCGACGTACAGGGCCGGGAATGTTCGGACTTCCAGGCCTTCACCGTCGCCGGCCTCGACAAGAGGCAGGAGTTCTGCCTCGACGCGACGGCGACCCGCACCTTCATGGGAAACGCCTATCCGGCGCCGGGCCTGCTGTCGAAATGCTACGACGTGAATTCGCAGCCGATGGTCGAGGTGATTCGCGACACCTGCGGCCGGCACGACAGCTTCCTCTACGCCTGCACGGCGAAATACTACGACGACATGGGCTATCCCGGCCATGTCAACTGCACGGACAATTTCAACGGCGCCCTGGCGCCGTTCGGGATTGCGCCGCGGCGCGGCTGGATGGCGCTGAACTTCTTCTTCAACACCGGGTTCGAGGCCGACCAGGCCGTCTTCGACAATCCCTGGTCGCGGCCGGGCGATTATGTGCTGTTACAGGCGCTGACCGACCTTGTCTGCGTCTCGTCCGCCTGCCCGGACGACATCGACGGCGCCAACGGCTGGAACCCGACCGACATCCATGTGCGGGTCTACCCGCGCGAGAACGTGTTTTCCAAAGCGGTGGCCATTCGCATGACTCCCGACGCCGACCCCAAGCTGACGCAGGAAACCGGCTTCCACAGCCGGTTCGCCGAGCACACGCGCAACTTCACCGAATATAACGGCTACTGGCTGGCCAACAGTTTCACCAACCGCGGCGCACTGGACGAATACTGGGCGTGCCGCGAGTGCGCCGTCATCATGGACCTGTCGCCCCTGCGCAAGTTTGAGGTGCTGGGGCCGGACGCCGAGCAGCTGATGCAATGGACGCTGACCCGGAACATAAGGCGGCTGGCGACCGGCCAGGTGGTCTATTCCGCCATGTGCTACGAGAGCGGCGGCATGATCGACGACGGCACCGCCTTCCGTCTCGGCGACGACAATTTCCGCTGGGTCGGCGGCTGCGACTATGGCGGCGAGTGGATGCGCGAGCAGGCCGCGAAGCTGGGCCTGAACGCCTGGGTCCGGTCGTCGACCGACCAGCTCCACAACGTCGCCGTCCAGGGGCCGAAGAGCCGGGATATCCTCAAGGAAGTCGTATGGACGCCGCCGGTCCAGCCGTCGATCGGGGAGATGGGCTGGTTCCGCTTCGCGATCGGCCGGATCGGCGGTCCCGACGGAATCCCCATCGTCGTTTCCCGTACGGGCTATACCGGCGAGCTGGGCTTCGAGGTGTGGTGCCATCCGCGCGACGCCGGCGGGGTGTGGGACGCCGTTTGGGAGGCCGGCGAGCCGCACGGCCTGTCGCCCTTCGGCCTGGAGGCGCTGGACATGGTGCGCATCGAAGCCGGGCTGATCTTCGCCGGCTACGAATTCGACGACCAGACCGATCCCTTCGAGGCCGGCATCGGCTTCACCGTGGCGCTCAAGACCAAGAACGAGGATTTCATGGGCCGCGAGGCCCTGGTCCGGCGCAAGGACGCGCCCCGGCACAAGCTGGTCGGCCTGGAGCTGGGCGGGCAGGAGGCGGCCGGCCACGGCGATTGCGTCCATATCGGCCGGGCCCAGGTCGGCACGATCACCAGCGGCATGCGCTCGCCCGTCCTGCGCAAGAATATCGCCCTGTGCCGGATGGACGTGACCGCGTCGGAGGAGGGCACGGAAGTCGAGGTCGGCAAGCTCGACGGCCACCAGAAGCGCATCCCGGCAAGGGTCGTGCCGTTCCCGTTCTACGATCCGGACAAGTCCCGGGTGCGGGCCTGAATCGAACCGCCGCCGGCCGTTCGGAAGGAGCTTTCGATGCCGAAGAAATTCGTCGCCGCCTGCGTCCAGAACAACGCCACGCCGGATGTCGATTTCAATATCGAGACGGCGCTGCGGCTGGCGGAGCGGGCGGCCGATGCCGGCGCCGGCCTGATCTGCACGCCGGAATATTTCTCCGGCCTGCGCACCGAGAACGGATTCTTCCACCCGGCTGCCTTCGCCGAGGCCGAGCATCCGGTATTGCCGGCCTTTGCCGCGGCGGCGCGGGAATGGAAGGTCTGGTTCCTGCTCGGCTCGCTCGGCGTGCTCGCCCGGGATGGCCGGATTTTTAACCGGGCCTACGTCCTCGACAGCGAGGGCGCCATCGCCGCGCGCTACGACAAGATTCACATGTTCGACGTGGTGCTCGATTCCGGCCCCTACGTCGAATCGGCGACGATCGCGCCGGGCGACCGCTCGGTGGTGGCGCAGACGCCCTGGGGCGGCCTCGGCCTGTCGATCTGTTACGACCTGCGCTTCGCGCCGCTCTACAGGCAGCTTGCGCACAACGGCGCAACCATGCTGGCGGCGCCGGCGGCGTTCACGAAGGTGACGGGCGAGGCGCACTGGCATGTGCTGAACCGGGCCCGGGCCATCGAACACGGCTGCTACATGATCTCGCCCTGCCAGTATGGCGGGATCGAGGGCGGCGGCGCCTGTTTCGGCCATTCGCTGATTGTCGATCCCTGGGGCGCGGTGCTCGCCGACGGCGGCGACGGCGAGGGCATCGTCATGGCCGAAATCGACCCGGAAAGGGTGGCGGAGGCGCGCGCGAAGATTCCGGCCCTGGACCACGACCGGCCGATAACGCCGGAAGCGCCGCCCCTGTCTGAATCTCCTGCCGCCGTCGCGGCGGAGTGAGCGCGGGCGTCGGGGGCTGCTCTAAACCGCCGCGGCGCCCATGAGGTCCTGGCGCGCCTTTTCCAGATGGTCGTTGATCTGCTTGACGGCGTCGGCGATGTCCCGGCGGCGGATCGCCTCGAACAGCGCGCGGTGCTGGCGATTGTATTCGTCGATTTCCTCCGGCGACAGGATCTTGTTCTTCATCGCGTCCCACTGGTCGTGGCCCCGGACGGCGTTGATCTGCTGGTAGAGATGCAGCATCAGCGGGTTCTTGGAACTTCTGGCGAGCCATTCGTGGAACATGCTGTCGTGCCGGGAAAAGGCCTCCTTGTCGTGCCGGCACTGCTCGAGGTCGTTCAGAATCGCTTCGAGCATCTTGATTTCGTTGGCCGTCGCATGGAGCACCGCCAGGCGGATCATGTGCGGCTCGACGGCCAGGCGCGCCTCGATCAGTTCGAGCGGGCTGACCCGGCTGACGATGTCATGCGCCGCGCCGATCGAGATGTCGTCGTACTTCACGAAGGTACCGCTGCCGACCCGCCGCTCGATCAGGCCCTCGCTTTCCAGATTGAACAGGACCTTGCGGATCGTGCTGCGCGCCGTGTCGAAGCGCTCCGCCAGTTCCCGCTCGGCCGGCAACTGGTCGCCGTGCACGTAAATGCCGCTGCGAATCGCCTCGCGCAGCTGGGCCGTGATCTGCCCGACATGGCGTCCGCCCTCGCCAAGGCGCGAGACCGCGGCCGGCCTGGTCTCCTTTGCTTCAGCGCCAGTGGAATCCACAGCGGCACCCTCCGAAAATTCCCGGCATTTTGCCGTTCTGCCCTAATTGGTCGATATTGGCAAAATTGGTTTGCAATTGGTCATTTGACAGTGCAAAGTAGCGACAGTTCAGTCAAGCTGGATCGCGAGAAACACGCCGACTGCAGAACCTGTTTGGCGCGGATATCCTGATTTTTCACCGCTGGATATCGAGCGCGGGATCGGTCGGTCCGGTTCAGTTTAATGGTTCGTATTGGTCACGTCAATTGCCAGGACGGCGTGACGGGGCGCAGCAATGGCGCTGCGGAAGGGGATGGCGACATGATGGATATCGAAGCCTTTGTGCAAGAGGACGGCCGCGACGAGCTGGTCAAACAGGTGCGCAGCAAGATCGACGAGCTGGGAATCCAGTATCTCTACATGCAGTTCGTGTCGATCACCGGCCGGATCTGCGGCAAGGGCATCCCGGCGGATCATTGGGAACTGGTCGCCGAACGCGGCTTCCAGCTGGTCTACGGCGCGACCGTCAACCTGTTCCTGAACCGGCACGGCGAATATCTCGGCTACGGGCCGCACGAGAAGGAACTGGTCGGCATTCCGGAGCCGGAAACCTTCTGCCAGCTGCCCTGGGACAAGCGCGTCGCCCGGGTCTGGTGCACCCTGTTCCGCAACCGCGAGGAGCGCGAGCAGCCGGGCGCGTTCCTGACGTCCGACTGCCGCGGCAACCTGCGCCGCATCCACGAGCAGTTCCGGAAGGATCACGACGGCCTGCACCTGCGCCACGGCACCGAGCCGGAAATGATGTGGTTGAAGCGGGGCGAGGACGGCAAGCCCGACGGCGGCTTCTCCAACCCCTATTGCTACCACATCGACCAGTTCGAGAGCCTGCGCCCGGTCTTCCTGCGGGTGATCGAATATTCCCGCGCCATGGGGCTGGACATGATCCAGGGCGATCACGAGGACGCGCCGGGCCAGCTCGAACTGAACTTCACCTTCGACGATGCGCTCAGGACCGCCGACCGGCTGACGACCTATCGCCAGATCTGCGCCCAGGTCGCCCGGGAGAACAACCTGATCGCCTGCTTCATGTCGAAACCCTTCATGGGCGTGTCGGCCTCGGGCTGCCACCACAACATCTCGCTGTGGCGCGGCGGCCAGGAGGAGTTCAACCGGCTCGGCAACGATCCGCTGCCCGGCATGGAAGGCAACTACATGTATCTGAAGGGCGGCGAAAACACCTTCATGCCGGATACCGACGATCCGCAGCTGCCCGGCAAGGTCGGCCTGCAGGTGGTCGGCGGGATCGTCAAGCATCTCGGCGCATTGACCGCCATCGGCGCGTCGACGGTGAATTCCTACCGCCGGCTGTGGGACACCGGCTTCTGGGCGCCGGTTTTCGCCGACTGGGGTTACCAGAACCGCACGACCGGCCTGCGCATTTCCGCGCCGGGCCGCTTCGAGTACCGCTCGGTGGATTCGATGGTGAACCCGCACCTGATGGCCGGCGCCATCCTCAAGGCGGCCGACGATGGCATCCGCAACGACATCGATCCGGGCCCGCCGGAAGACCGCAACATCTACGAGGCGATGGAAGCCGGCAAGCTGGTCAAGAAGCTGCCGATGACCCTCGGCGATTCGCTCGACGCGCTCGCCAACGACGAGGTCATCAAATCCTCGATGCCCGGCGAGATGTACCGCCTGTACGAGGAATACAAGCGGGACGAGTGGGAGCGGTTCCTGCACACCACCACCGAGTGGGACATGGAAACCTATCTGGATTGCCTGCCCTAGGCAGCGTCCGGCGGGAGGCCGCGGTTTCCCGCACAGGACAATTCGAATACTGACAGGCCGAATACTGACAGGAGAAAGATGCCATGTGTGGCATTGCCGGACTGATCTACCGCGACGGCGCCCGCAACATCGGCGCGGAAATGACCGCCATGCTGCAGGCGCTGAAGCACCGCGGCCCGGATTCGACCGGATTCGCCATGTATGGCGCGCCCGGCCCGAGCGAATACATCATGCGCTTCAAGGTCGCCGAAAAGGAGGACCTCGGCGGCGGGACGAAAATCCACCGGGCGATCGTGGAGCGCAAGGCGGCGGTCGATGCGGTGCTCAAGGATCTGGGCGTCAGCGTCCTGGAACTGGACGAGCCGACGGAATATTCCCTGCGCTACCGGATTTCCTATGGCGGGGACCTGAAAACCCTCGCCGACCACATCGAGGAGGTCGAGGGTGCGGAAATCCTGTCGATCGGCAACGCGCTGGAGCTGATCAAGGATCTGGGCGATGCCGCCGACGTGTCCGGCGCCTACAGCCTGGGCGGATTCACGGGCACCCACGGCATCGGCCACACGCGCATGGCGACGGAATCCGATGTCGATATCCGCTCGGCCCATCCCTACTGGGCCTATCCGTACAACGACATCGCCGTCGTCCATAACGGCCAGATCACCAACTACTGGCTGATGCGCCGGCAACTGGAGCGCGAAGGGCAGCGTTTCGTCAGCGACTGCGATTCGGAACTGCTCGCGGTCTATACGGCGGTCAATCTCGAAAAGGGCGTGACGCTGGAAGAGTCCCTGCGCAGATCGATCGACGAGATCGACGGCGTATTCACCTACCTGATCACGACCGGCAGCGAGCTGGGCATGGCCAAGGACACGATGGCCGCCAAGCCGATGGTCCTCTACGAGGCGGACGACCTTGTTGCCCTGGCGTCGGAAGAGGTCGCGATCCGGGCGATCATCCCCCACGAGATCGATACGACCGATCCCTACGACGAGGAGGTCCGGGTATGGCAGGCGTAGGCGAGTCCGTCTCGACCCAGATGGGCATGCATACCGAGCCCCTGACGGGCCGGGACATCAAGACCAAGTTCACGCTCGAGAACGAAGGCGGTTTCGGTTACGACTTTGCCCGGGATGTCGATTTCAACCGGCGCGCCGAGATCGATTGCGCCGATCTGGAACCGACGGCGATCAACAGCAAGATCCGCGAACTGATGGATTCCGGCCACGGCAGCATCGTGGTGCGGAATCCGGGCGCCAGGCACTCGCTGATCGTCGGCATCCTGAACCGCATGAACATCATCGTCGACGGCAGCCTGGGCTATTTCGGCTGCGGCCTGCTCGACGGCCCGACGGTGCGGATTTCAGGCCGCGTCGGCTGGTCGTTCGGCGAGAACATGATGGCCGGCGTCTGCGTGGTCGAAAAGAATGCCGGCTCGACCTTCGGCGCCGCACTGCGCGGCGGCGACCTGGTGTGCAAGGGCTCGGTCGGCTCGCGCACCGGGATCGACCAGAAGGGCGGCACCATCCTGGTCGGCGGCGACACCGGCGCCTTTTCCGGCTTCATGATGCAGCGCGGCCGCATGGTCGTGTGCGGCAACGCGGGCAAGAATCTCGGCGATTCCATGTATGACGGCACGATCTTCATCGGCGGCGAGATCCAGGACCTCGGCGTCGACGCGGTCCCGGCGGAGTTGACCGATCTCGACAGCGCCTGGCTGACCCGCAAGCTGGCCATGTACGAGATGCTGCCGGAGCAGGGCGTCGACCATTTCACCAAGATCGTCGCCGGCAAGCAGCTGTGGAGCTACGACAATCTCGAACCGACGGAGAAGAAGCTGGTCCTCTAGGCCGGTTCGGCTTCTGCGCCGCCGTCGCACCGAAGAAAGACACCGACATGCTGGACGATCCGATCCCGGGTGGCGAGGGCCACTCCAAGCTGGAAGTCGAGGAAAAATACATCCTCGGCAGGAGCCAGATCTTCACACCCGAAGTCATCAACGACATCCATGTGAAGTCGGAACTCGGCCGCTACCGGATGCGCGGCTTTTCGATCTTCAAGAAAATTCCGCACTGGGACGACCTGACCTTCCTGCCCGGCACGCTGACCCGCTTCGTGATCGAGGGCTATCGCGAGAAATGCCTGACCAAAACGGTCATCGGGCCGCGCGCCAAGCGGCCGCTTGAGCTGGAGATTCCGGTCTACATCACCGGCATGAGTTTCGGCGCCCTGTCGTTCGAAGCCAAGACGGCGCTCGCCCGCGGCGCGACGATGGCCGGCACGGCAACCTGCTCCGGCGAAGGCGGCATGATCCCGGACGAGCGGCGCTATTCGTCCAAGTGGTTCTACCAGTGCATCCAGTCGCGCTACGGCTTCAATCCGCACCATCTGCTGCTCGCCGACGGCTGCGAATTCTTCATCGGCCAGGGCTGCAAGGTCGGCCTCGGCGGTCACCTGATGGGCCAGAAGGTGACCGACCAGGTCGCGGAGATGCGCTCGCTGCCGGCCGGCATCGACCAGCGCTCGCCGGCGCGCCATCCTGACTGGCTGGGGCCCGACGACCTGGCGCTCAAGATTCTCGAAATCCGCGAGGCAACCGACGGGCAGATCCCGATCCAGCTCAAGCTGGGCGCCGCGCGTGTCTACGACGACGTCCGCATGGCGGTGAAGTGTGATCCGGATTCGATCTATATCGACGGCATGGAAGGCGGCACCGGCGCCGGCCCGCACCTGGCGACCGAAGAGACCGGCGTACCCGGCATGGCCGCGATCCGCCAGGCCCGCCGCGCCATCGACGATCTCGGCAAGCGGGGCGAGATCTCGCTGGTCTACGCCGGCGGCATCCGCAACGGCGGCGACGTCGCCAAGGCGCTGGCGCTGGGCGCCGACGCCATCGCGATCGGCCACTCGGCGATGATGGCGCTCAACTGCAACAAGGACATCCCGGAAGCCGATTTCCCTTCGGAAATGGGGGTGCAGGCCGGCGCCTGCTATCACTGCCACACCGGCCGCTGCCCGGTCGGCGTCGCGACCCAGGACCCGCTGCTGCGCAAGCGCCTGAACCCGGACGAGGCCGCCGAGCGCGTCTACAATTTCCTGCACACGCTGACCATGGAAGCGCAGATGATGGCGCGCGCCTGCGGCAAGACCAACATCCACAGCCTCGAGCCGGAAGACCTGGCCGCGCTGACCATGGAAGCCTCTGCGATTGCGCAGGTTCCGCTGGCCGGCACCGACTTCACGGTCGGCGTCGACGATTATCACCACATCTAGAGGAGAGGGCGCGGCAATGGCCGGAACCGGATACAAGGGCTCCCGGATCGACGATGTCGACCATTTCCTGAAAGGCGGCGGCCTCGATTCGGAGCGCGAACAGACCATCGGGCAGCACATCGGCTATCGCTACGATGTCAACCTGCTGCCCGACTACGAACGGCTGACCCCGTTCCTGAAGGACTATCTCGAATTCATGGGCTGGGACGACCTGAACTGGCTCGAAGACGTCCATATGGGCTATGACGACGGCCAGGCCGCGGTGTTCGACCGCAACATCAACGGCTGGGTCGCGATCCCCGAGGACATGGACCTGCCGGACAACCAGCAGGACCGGGACATGATCGCCCGCGAAATGCTGATCAAGTTCCAGATGTCGCCCGACCACCCGCTGGTGGACCTGTACAAGGCCTACCGGAAGTTCTGACGCTTCCGCCGTTCCTCCGACTGCCGCCCGGCGCCGGCCGGCCTGTCCGGATTACCGGCCGGCGGCGGTTTCCATTCAGTGTGCCCCCGATCCTGAGAGTCCCGCCATGGCCGTAAAATCCGACATCGAGATCGCCCGCGAAGCCTCCCTGCAGCCGATAACCGCGATCGGCGAAAAGCTCGACATCCCGGCGGAAAGCCTGCTGCAATACGGGCCGCACAAGGCGAAGCTGTCCTACGATTTCATCCGCTCGCTCAAGGACCGGCCGGACGGCAAGCTGATCCTGGTCACCGCGATCACGCCGACCCCGGCCGGCGAAGGCAAGACGACGACGACGGTCGGCCTCGGCGACGGGCTGAACCGGATCGGCAAGCGCGCCACCGTCTGCCTGCGCGAGCCCTCCCTCGGCCCCTGCTTCGGCATGAAGGGCGGCGCGGCCGGCGGCGGCTATGCCCAGGTTGTGCCGATGGAGGACATCAACCTCCACTTCACCGGCGATTTCCACGCCATCGGCATCGCCCACAACCTGCTGGCGGCGATGGTCGACAACCACATCTACTGGGGCAACAAGGCCGGGCTCGACACCCGCCGGATCGCCTTCCGCCGGGTCGTGGACATGAACGACCGGGCGTTGCGCCAGATCACCTCGTCGCTCGGCGGCGTCGCCAACGGCTTCGCCCGCGAGGACGGGTTCGACATCACCGTGGCGTCGGAGATCATGGCGATCTTCTGCCTGGCGACCGACCTGGACGACCTGGCGGAGCGGATCGGCAACATCGTCGTCGGCTACACGCGCAGCCGCGAGCCGGTGCGCGCGGCGGACATCAAGGCCGCGCCGGCGATGGCGGTGCTGCTCAAGGACGCGCTGATGCCGAACATCGTCCAGACTCTGGAGAACAATCCGGCCTTCATTCACGGCGGGCCGTTCGCCAACATCGCTCACGGCTGCAACTCGGTGACGGCGACGACGACGGCGCTCAAGCTGGCCGATTACATCGTGACCGAGGCCGGCTTCGGCGCCGACCTGGGCGCGGAGAAATTCTTCAACATCAAGTGCCGCAAGGCCGGGCTGGCGCCGGACGCCGTGGTCCTGGTCGCCACGGTCCGGGCGCTGAAAATGCACGGCGGCGTGGCGCGGGAGGACCTCGGCGCCGAGAATGTCGAGGCGGTTCGCGCCGGCTGCTCGAACCTGGCGCGGCATATCGAGAATATCAAGAAATTCGGCGTCCAGCCGGTCGTCGCCGTCAACCGGTTCGTTGCCGATACCGAAGCCGAGCTGGATGCCGTGCGCGAGACGGCCGGCGGTCTCGGGGCCGAGGCCATCGTCGCCTCCCACTGGGCGGATGGCGGCGCCGGCACCGAGGACCTGGCGCGGGCCGTCGTCGACATCTGCGACAGCGGCGCATCGGATTTCCGCCCGCTCTACGGCGACGACGTTTCCCTGTTCGGCAAGATCGAGACGGTGGCGAAGGAAATCTACCGTGCGGCCGAAGTCACGGCGGACGCCAGGGTGCGCAACCAGCTCAAGGACTGGGAAGAGGGCGGCTACGGCGATTTCCCGGTCTGCATGGCCAAGACGCAATACAGTTTCTCGACCGACCCGGCGCTCAAGGGCGCGCCGGAGGGTCACGCGGTCAACGTCCGCGAGGTCCGCCTGTCGGCCGGCGCCGGCTTTATCGTGGCGATCGCCGGCGACATCATGACGATGCCCGGCTTGCCCCGCGTCCCCGCCGCCGAAGCCATCCATCTGGACGGGGACGGCCTGGTGCAGGGGTTGTTCTAGCGGCGGCCTTGTCGGGCTTCGCCGCGTTTCATCGCAGTCCGGGAGCGCAGCGGCGCCAACCCGGAATTCCGGCTCCGGTCACGGCCGGCTTCGCCTTCCACGTCAGCGGGTGGGAGGGAACCCGGACGGGATTTGAGCGGGCCATGACCGGAGGCGGAATTCCGGGGAGGGCGAATCACGGTGGCGTCATGCCGCTTCGGCCAGGCTTTCCGGTTTCGCCAACCCTCGCGCAGGCGGGCTGCGGACCGCCGCCGCTGCTTCGGACACCAGGGCCTGCCCCGCCTCGGTGACCGCCTCCGCCAGACTCTCGATCCAGCGCTGGCCCTGGGCGGCGGTCCGGTGGACGAGAACGATACGGCGCGCCGGCTGGGGCGCTGCAAGACGCAGGAAGCAAAGATCCGGAGACGCCGCGCGCTCCGCGGCTGCCGCGGTCTCCGGCAGCAGGGTCAACCCGGCGCCCTGGGCGACGAGGCGCGAGAGCGTTGCCAGCGATCCGGCGCCGCGCCGGACTTCACGGATGCGCCACGTCAGGCAGGCCCCCATCGTCTGGGCGGCGAGGCAATCGCTGTCATCGAGCGTGAGCAACGGACCGACATCGGCCCGGGCCAGTTCGGCCGGCGAGACCGTGTCGTCTGCATTGCGGCGGATCGAGGCGAGCCGCTCGGCATGGCCGGCGAGCAGGAAGCGGTCTTCGAACAGGATGCGCTCGCAGAGTTCGAGCAAGCCCAGGGGGTGCGAAACGACGGCGGCATCGAGGCGGCCGGCGACCAGTTCGGCGGTCAGTGTCTCTCCGGAAGACTCCACGATATTGATGTCGACGCGCGGAGACGCCTCCCTGAGGCGCTCCATGACACCCGGCACCAGATAGGGGGCTAAGGTCGACAGGACGCCCACGGCGGCCCGCACCGGACCGTTCTCAAGGCGTGTTCCCAATGTCTCGAGCAGCGTCGTCTCGTCGAGGATCCGGATCGTTTGCTCGAAGGCGTCGCGGCCGAGCCGGGTCAGGACGACGCCCCGGCTCTCGCGCTCGACCACCAAACCGCCCAGGGTGGCTTCCAGCTCGCGGATCTGGATGGAAAGAGCGGGCTGCGAGATGTGGACCTTCTCGGCCGCGCGGGAAAAGGAACCGTGTTCGGCCAAAGCACGGAAATATCGCAATTGACGTAATGTAACAGGCATTTTCGACTACTCCTGGCGGGACCGCCGCATTTTCGAATGTCAATCATGCCGATTTTCTAAAATCTATCCAATTTTGTATTGCTATAGCAATAATAAGAAAATCTCATAAACGCAATTTTACTATCTGGTAAAATTTGGAACAATATAGGTTAAATTCTTCCGATTAAGGCATGTAAGTTTTCCGGGTACAAGATTTTTTATTTTCTTTCTCAACTCGATCACAGAAATTTATGGATGCCGGGAATGGCGCAATCTCGGCCTTTTCGAAGGCGCCGCTCAAAGAGGCCCAGCCGCTGAACAGCCTTGTGAAGCCTGAAGAACGGCCTCTTCCAGGATAATGCACATAACTTTGATGCACTGCGGGAATGTTTGCAAGCGGTAATTTTTTGTATCGTTGCCCGAATCGTTTCGAATTGGATTTATCGGGTGTTGGGGATTAATTTGGTTGTATTGTCAACGAATGCAAACGATCATGATGCCGAATTTACGATCCGGTAAAAATTACTGCGATCGCGAGAGCTTTCGGGAGCCCTTTCCTTTCGGACCTGAATTTCAGATTTTCTGCGGATTGTGCATCGTTCCCGTCGCGGCTATTTTATGCGCCTGAGGCGGTTCGCGATTCCGGCGCCGCTCACGGAAGCGGGCGCCGGCGCGTCCGCTGGCCGGCCCGCGGCGGCAAACCGGCACGTCCGGCGCGGGCCGCCTGTGTCGTCGCGGCGCGGCGAACAAGGTATGGAAACGGTTCGAAACCCGCTTTCGGCCGCCGGCAGGCGCCGGGCCGCCGGGTTTGCCTCGCTACAGGCGCCGGGAAAGACCGATATGCTGCCTTTCAAAGTGTCCGTCTGTGGCCTCGACGAGATCGAGCGGTTCGCCGGCGCCGGGGTGAGCCATGTGATTTCCCTGCTCGATCCGGGGTGGCCGGAGCCGGACGGATGGGCCGCGCTCGGCCCGGTGGAACATCACCGTTTCGACATGCACGACATCGTTTCTGACAGGCCGGGATGGCGGCCGCCGCACGCCGAAGACGTCGAGCGGCTTCTCCAGGTCGGCGACCTGCTGGCGCGCTCGGAGGTCGGCCATCTGCTGGTGCATTGCCATTTCGGCCGGTCGCGGTCGACCGCGGCGGCCCTCATTCTGAAGACCCAGCACCATCCCGGCCGCGAAACCGAGGCGGCGGAAGCCCTGCTGGCGGTGCGCAACCCGCTGTGGCCGAACAGCCGGATGGTCGCCTACGCCGATAAACTGCTGGACAGAGACGGCGCCCTGACCGCGGCGGCGCACAGCCTCTACGCGCGCGTCGCCCGCGAACACCCCCAGTTCGCCGACTTCATCCGGCGCACCGAGCGCGCGAGCGAGGTGCCCGACGGGTGAACCGGCCGGACCGGGCGCGTGCTGTGGATCGCGCCAGGCCGGCCAGTCGGGCAGGGGCCGCTATTCCACTGTCACGCTCTTCGCCAGATTGCGCGGCTGGTCGACGTCGGTGCGCCGGATAACGGCGGCGTGGTAGGCGAGAAGCTGGACCGGGATTGCGTAGAGGATCGGGGCGACGAAGGGGTCGACAAGCGGCAGTTCGACGGTCGCCATCGCCATTTCGCCCATCCGCTCGATACCCGGACGGTCGCTGAGAAAGATCACCTTGCCGCCCCGGGCGATCACCTCCTGGGTGTTGGAGGCGGTCTTGTCGAACAGCGCGTCCGAGGGCGCGACGACGATCACCGGCACGCTCTCGTCGATCAGCGCGATCGGCCCGTGCTTCATCTCGCCCGACGCATAGCCTTCGGCGTGGATATAGCTGATTTCCTTGAGCTTCAGCGCGCCTTCCAGGGCAATCGGATAGGCGGTGCCCCGGCCGAGATACAGCACGTCGCGCGCCGCTGCGACGGTGCGGGCGATGTCCCTGATCGACTCGTCGTGGGCCAGGACTTCGGCGGCGCGGGACGGCACCTCGGAAATGCTGCGCGACAGCGCCGCCTCGCGGGCATGGTCGATCGCCCCGCGGGCGACGGCCGCCGAGATCGCCAGGCAGGCGAGCGTCGTCAGTTGCGTCGTGAACGCCTTGGTCGAGGCGACGCCGATTTCCGGTCCTGCCTTGGTCGGCAGCACGACATCGGATTCCCGGGCGATCGAACTTTCCGGAACGTTGACAACCGAAACGATATGCTGGCCCTGCGCCCGGGCATAGCGCAGCGAGGCGAGGGTGTCGGCCGTCTCGCCCGACTGCGACACGACCAGCATCATGCCGCCCTCGGGCATGGGCGCCTCGCGGTAGCGCAGTTCCGAAGCCAGGTCGATCTCGACCGGAATGCGCGCCACCTGTTCAAGCCAGTACTTCGCGACCAGGCCGGCGTAGAAGGCCGTGCCGCAAGCGGCAACGGTAATCCGCGGCACCGTCGCGATATCGAACGGCAGGTCGGGCAGGTTGACGGTCTGCCCGGCCGGGTTGAAGAAGCTCTGCAGGGTATCGCCGATTGCCGTCGGCTGCTCGTAGATCTCCTTCAGCATGTAGTGGCGGAAACCGGCCTTGCCGGTCTGTGCGCCGGAGGCTGCGGTTTCGACGATCCGGCGTTCGGCCGGTTCGCCCGCAGCATCGTAGACGGTCGCGCCCTTCCGGGTCATGACGACCCAGTCGCCCTCTTCCAGGTAACCGATGCGCCGGGTCAGCGGGGCCAGCGCCAGGGCGTCGGAGCCGAGGAACATCTCGCCGTCGCCATAGCCGATCGCAAGCGGGCTGCCGCGGCGGGCGCCGACCATCAGCTCCTCTTCCCCGGCGAAGACGATGGCAAGGGCGAAGGCGCCGTGAAGCCGCTGCAGGGTCGCGCGGACCGCGTCGCGGAGCGGCATTTGCCGTTCCATGAATTCGGTCAGCAGTTCGGCGACGACTTCGGTATCCGTGTCGCTCGCGAAGCTGCGCCCGCGGTCGCGCAGTTCGTCCTTCAACTCCCGATAGTTCTCGATGATTCCGTTATGGACGAGCGCGACCCTGTCCGTGATGTGCGGGTGGGCGTTGATCTCGTTGGGGATGCCGTGGGTTGCCCAGCGGGTATGGCCGATGCCGATCGTTCCGCCGATCGGACGGTCCCGGAGCTTGGCTTCGAGCCGCCCGATTCTGCCTTCCGCCCGCCGGCGCCGGATCAGGCCGTTCTCGACAGTGGCGACGCCGGCGCTGTCGTAGCCGCGATATTCCAGCCGCTTGAGGCCGTCGACCAGCAGCGGAACGCACGGCTCCCTGCCGACGATGCCGATAATGCCGCACACGCGCCGCCGGCCCCCTACTTCTTCCCGCCCCGGCTTTCCCGGGCGCCCGCGGCCTTGCGCCGGCGAATTTTCTCGGCGGCGCGGGGCACGACCGTGAGCTCGGCCCGGGTCAGCGCCAGTGCGTCGGCCTCGACGTCCCGGTCGATCGTGCTGCCGGCGCCGACGATGGCGCGTTCGCCGATGGTGACCGGGGCCACCAGGGCGCTGTTCGATCCGATAAACGCGCCGTCGCCAATCACCGTTCGGGCTTTCCGGAATCCGTCGTAGTTGCAGGTGATCGTGCCGGCGCCGATATTCGCTCCGGCGCCGATCTCCGCGTCGCCGATATAGGCCAGATGGTTCGCCCTGGCGCCCGGTTTCAGCACCGCGTTCTTGACTTCGACGAAATTTCCGACCCTCGCCCCTTCCCGCACCTCGGCGCCCGGCCGCAACCGGGCAAACGGGCCGACCGTGGCGCCGCGGTCCAGCGTCGCCCCCTCGATGTGGCAGAAGCCCCTGATCTCGACATCGTCGCCGACGACGACCCCCGGACCGAACACAACCTGCGGGCCGATCGTCACGTCCCGGCCAAGCACGGTATCGTAGCTGAACCAGACCGAGTCCGGATCGGTCAGCGTGGCGCCGCCCGCCATCGCCGCGCGGCGCATCCGCTGCTGGAATATCCGCTCGGCCGCGGCCAGTTCCTCCCGGCTGTTGATGCCGAGCAACTCGTCGGCCCCGGCCTCGATAACGCTGCTTGTCCGGCCGTGTCGCCGTGCAATGCCGACGATATCGGTCAGGTAATACTCGCCCTTGGCGTTGTCGTTGTGCACGGCGTCGACAAGGTCGAACAGGATCGCGCCGTCGACCGCCATGACGCCGGAATTGCACAGGCCGATTTCGCGTTGTTCGACCGTGGCGTCCCGGGCCTCGACGATGGCTTCAAGCATCCCGTCGCCGTCCTGCACGAGCCGGCCGTAGCCGCCGGGTTCCTCTGGCCGGAAGCCCAGGACGACGACGGCATGTCCGCCCGCGCGTCGTCGGGCGATCATGGCTTCCAGGGTTTGCGGAAGGATCAGCGGCGTGTCGCCAAAGAGGATGAGGACGGTATCCGCGTCCCGGCCGATCGAGCCGCGCGCCGGCTTGACGGCATCCGCCGTTCCGCACGGTTCGGCCTGGACGGCCGTCGGGACGGGCGCGACCGCTTCGGCGACGTCCGCCATGCCGGGGCCGACGACAACGATGCAGGTCCCGGCGCCGGCCGCCAGCGCCGCATTCAGAGGGTAGAGCACCATCGGACGGTTGCCGATCGGGTGCAGAACCTTCGGCAATCGCGAATTCATGCGAACGCCCTTGCCCGCGCCCAGGATGAGAGCGGAAATTCGGGACTTCGCGGCGGAATCTCCGCCAAATGCGAAGGGCTCTTGCGGCATGGCCCGGTCTGGTCCTTCCGACCGGCAGGTTCAATCCGGGCGGCGCTCGGGACAATGCCGGCTGCCGGCCCGTTTCCGGTCCGGCGCGACTGTGCCACAAGCCGCGGCGCCCCACCAAGTCACGTATTGTTACGGTTTGCGACGTTGCCTTGGCCGGCTCCGAAGCGCCCGCAAAGCTACGCGGACGCCCGGCTCAAGCGGCTTCGCCGCAGATTGCAGGAGTGGCCCGCAGGCGCCTGTTGGGCGTATAATCCTGCGCATGACGAGAGTGCAGTTCTACATCATGCGGCAGATTGCGGTTGCAACCCTGTACATCGCCGTCACGCTGACGGTCGTCGTCTGGCTGACCCAATCGACCCGCTTTTTCAAGCTTATCCTGAACCGGGGGCTGTCGCTCGACGTCTTCCTCGAGCTGACCGCGCTGCTGGTGCCGTCGTTCCTGCTCATCACGCTGCCGATCGCGCTGTTCCTGGCAACCGTCTTCGTGTTGACCAAGATGCTGAACGACCGCGAACTGGTGGTCATGCGCTCGGCCGGCTTGAGCGATCTGGACCTGGCGATGCCGGTCGTGGCGCTCGGCTTCGCGGGCGTGACGGTCTGCTATTTCATCAGCCTCTATCTCCTGCCGGCCTCGTTCCAGCAGTTCCGGAATTTGCAGGACGACGTCCGCAACAATTTCTCGGTCAGGCTGATCCAGGAGGGCGCCTTCACCAATTTCGGCGAAAAGCTGACCATCTATGTCCGCGAGCGGGTCGGCGATGAGGTGCGCGGCATCCTGGTCCAGGACAACCGCGACACGTCGCGGACCGTCACCATGATGGCGGAGCGCGGCACCGTGACTTTTTCGGAGACGGGTCCGCGCGTTCTGATGGGCCGGGGTAACCGGCAGGAACGCGACCGCGCGACCGGCAGGATCGCCACCTTGTATTTTGAGCGCTACAGCTTCGATTTCGCGCTCGGCAAGCCGCAGAAACGCGTCTACATCAAACCCAACGAACGCTTCCTCGGCGAACTGCTCCGGCCGGGCGACAACCCCGGCGACCGGCGAAACCGCAGCAAGCTGATCGCCGAAGGGCATAACCGGCTGATTGCTCCACTCTATGCGCTGACGCTGCCGGTTCTCGCGCTGGTCATCATGCTGGCCGGGCAATTCAACAAACGGGGGCAGGCAGTGCGGATTGCATTCGTGCTCACCGCCGCGGGGCTGTGCGAGGGCGCCGCCATCGGCCTGTCCAATGCCGCCGCCAAGCAGAATGCGCTGATCCCGCTGGCCTATGCGAACGCCGTCCTGCCGGCGGTCGGCGGCATGGTCCTGCTCGTTCGGACGGACTGGCTGTCCGCTGTCGCCGGTTTCATCGAACGGCAGGTGACCGGCGGCGCCGGCGAGAAAGGGCCCGCCGGCGCATGACGCGGACCGGCGCTCCCGTTGCAGACAGCCCGCACGGCGCGCCGCCGCTGCGCCCCGTCCGGCCGACCCGGCTTTCGCTCGGCGTTTCGATCTATCTGGCCCGGCAGTTTCTGGGCGCGTTCCTGCTCGTCTTTATTCTCTTTGTCGCCGTCATTCTGATCGTGGACCTGATCGAACTGCTTCGCCGGGCCTCCGGCAAGGAGAGCGCGACCTTCGGCGTCGTCCTCAACATGGCATTCTACAAGCTGCCGCAGACGGTCCAGAAAACGATGCCGTTCGCAATCCTGTTCGGCGGCATGCTCGGTTTCTGGAGACTGAACCGGACCAGCGAACTGATTGCGCTGAGGGCGTCCGGCGTTTCGGTCTGGCATTTCGTGCTGCCGGTCGTCTTCGCCGCTGCGGTGCTGGGCGTCGTAAAGATCAGCCTGATCAACCCGATGGGCACCATCCTGATCGGCCGTTACGAGCAGCTTGAGAACCGGCACCTGAAAGGGCGGTCGCCGCTGATGGCGGCTACCCATTCGGGCGTCTGGCTGCGCCAGCCGGTGGACGACGGGCAGGCCGTCATCCATGCCAAGAGTTCGTCGGTGGAACGGGAAACGCTCACCCTGAAGGACGTGATGGTCTTGCTGTACGGTCGGAACGATCGCTTCGACGGCCGCATCGATGCGGCGACAGCGGTGCTGCAGGACCGGGCATGGCGGATGGAGAATGCTTGGGTTTCCGTGCGCGGAGAGCCGCCGGGGCGCAAGGCCGTTCACGCGATTCCGACGACGCTCACCCTGGCGTCGATTCAGGAGAGTTTTTCTTCGCCCTCTTCGGTTTCCTTCTGGGATCTCCCCCGCTTTATCGGTTCGCTCGAAGCTCTGGGATTCTCCGCCCAGAGGCACCGGCTGCACTGGCATTCGCTGCTCGCGGAGCCGATGCTCTACTGCGCGATGATTCTGATCGCAGCGGTGTCGTCGTTGCGGCACAACCGGCGGACAGGGGTCCTGCTCGCCGTCGCCGGGGGAATCGGCGCCGGAATTGTGCTGTTTTTCGTCTCCGACCTCGTCATCGCCCTGGCGCATTCGACCGGCGTGCCGCCCGTGCTCGCGGCGTGGGCGCCGGCCCTGGCAACGGCATTTCTCGGCATAACCGCATTACTCCATCTGGAAGATGGCTAGCCCCGGATTGCGACATGCCAGAATCCTCGTAAATCGGGTCGGGCCGGTTATCCTCCTGGCCTTCGCGCTGTTGCCGGGCGGTTCGCCCGGGACCCTCGCCCAGGAGCCGACGATCGGCAAACAGCCCGTCGTAATCACCGCCGACAATCTGCGCCACGACGAGCAGGGCGGCCGAACGGTCGCCACCGGCAATGTCCAGGTGACCCAGGGCGACCGGACCGTCCGCGCCGACAGGGTCGTCTACGACCGTCGGGCCGGCCGGGTGACGGCGCTGGGCAACGTGTCGATCGCCGAGCCGGGCGGCGAAACGGTGTTCGGCGACCGGGTCGTGCTGTCCGAGGACCTGCGCGACGGGGTGATCGAGCGTTTCCGCATGCTGTTTCCCGACGGTACCCGCCTCGCCGCCAACGGCGCAACGCGCACCGGCGGCCGAAAGACCGAAATGACCAAGGTCGTCTTTTCGCCATGCAAACTCTGTGAAGAGGATCCGACGAAAGCGCCCCTGTGGCGGCTGAAGGCCCGCCGGGTGATCCACGACTGGAAAACCCGCGATATCGAATATCGCGACGCCTGGCTGGAGATCTACGGGCTGCCGGTGCTCTACTCGCCCTATTTTTCCCATCCCGATCCGACGGTCGAGCGGCGCAGCGGGTTCCTGGCGCCGACCTTCGGGACTGGAAAGCAGCGCGGCGCCTGGATCATGACGCCCTACTATTGGCGGATCGGGCGCGACCGCGATGCCACCGTGACGCCACTCATTTCGACCCAGGAAAACCCGGTGCTCTTCATGGAATACCGGGAAAGACTTGAAAAAGGCGCGATCTTCCTCAGCGGCAGCTACACCTCAGCCAGTCGTCCCAACCCCGATGTCAGGCCCGTTTTCCGGGACCGGTCGCGCGGACACTTCTTCGGCAAAATCCGTTACGACATCGACAAATACTGGCGCATCGGCGTCGACGGGAACTGGTCGGCCGACGACACCTACCTGCGCCGGTACGACGTCGCCAATGCCGACAGCCTCGAGAGTTCTGCCTGGCTCGAGGGCTTTCACGGCCGCAACTACACGGCGTTCAGGCTGCATCATTTCCAGGGCTTGCGGATCGACGACAGCTATCGCACGTCTCCGCTGGTCGCGCCGTATATCGAGCACGAGCGCTTCGGCGCGACCGTCCCGAGGCTCGGGCGCTGGCATTTCGGCTTTTCGACAGCCAACCTGACCCGGTGGGAAGGCGCAGACAGCTACCGGACCACGATCAATCTGGGCTGGCGGCTGCCCCACATCCACAAGCCGACCGGCTTGAGTTTCGTCGGCAAATTCGACCTGTTTGCCGACGGTTATTATGTGGCGGAAGTCGACCGGCCCTCCGCCGCCAGATTCAACGGCTTCGCCGGTCGTTTCCATCCTGTCGCCGAGGTGGAGGTCCGTTATCCGCTGGTGCGGGAGTTGAGCAACGTCCGGCTCGTCGTCGAGCCGCGCGCCGCCCTGATCGGCACGACATCAAACCTGAACACGTCGAAAATTCCGAACGAGGACAGCGTCGATTTCGAACTGGACGACGCGAACCTGTTCTCGGCAAACCGGTATCCCGGCAGGGATAGGGTCGATGACGGCTCGCGTTTCGTTTATGGCGTCAACGCCGCATTTCTCGGCAACCGGGGCGGCCAGTCCGAACTGTTCCTCGGCCAGAGTCTGCGCCTTTCGGGCAGCGGAGACTTCGCCCGCGGTTCCGGTCTTCGGAACACGATGTCCGACCTGGTCGGCCGCTTGCGACTCAACCCGGGGCAATATCTCGATCTGGTGTACCGGTTCCGCCTGGACCCCGCAAATTTCAGGGCGCAGCGCAACGAGGTGACGACATTCGCCGGAGTTCCCGCGCTCAACATTTCAGCCAGCTACCTGCTGTTCGAGAGCGACGAGCCGGGCACCGATATTCCGTCGCGCGAAGAGATGGCGTTTGCGGTCCGCTCCGGTGTGACGAAGCAATGGACGATTTTCGGCGGCAGCCGCTGGAACCTGGGGGATGATGCCGGAAACCTGAACTGGCAGGTCGGCAGCCAGTTCAACAATGAGTGTTGCACGCTGCGCCTTTCCCTCGGCCAGAGTTTCACGAGAGACCGCGACATCCGGCCGTCGACCAACTTTCTTTTCCGGCTGGGCCTGAAACACTTGGGCCAGATCGGAGGTTGAGGCGGTCGAAGGTGCGCGGTCGCGCCAGGCCCGCGCAACGGTGTGATCCGGCGACCTGTTGATATCGCCCGCAGCGGCAGCTTATATCCCTGAACCGTCAGGGCTTTCTCAAACGGGATTGGGAGCGCTATCGAATGTTACGCGCGGTTGAACTGGCCCGGTCCGCGGCATTGCTCGCCGCGGGGTTTGCGGCGGGTCTCATGACAGGACCGGCGATCGGCCTGACGGCCTGGCTTGCGACCGGAAGCGCTGCATCGGCGCAGTCTTCCGGCAGCGCCCGCATCGCAGCCGTGGCCAACAACAAGGCGATCACCGTGCTCGATGTCCAGTCGCGCCTTGGCCTCGTCTTCATGTCGGCCGGCATTCCGGACAATGCGGAAACGCGAAAGAAGCTGCGGCCGCAGATTCTCAACCAGCTGATTGTCGAGGCTATCCAGCTCCATGAAGCCGCGCGAATCGGCGTCTCGGTCAGCGACAGGGAAATCGCCCGCGCGCTGGCAAAGATCGAGAAAGGCAACGGGATGCCGAGCGGTCAGCTGCTCAAGATATTGCGCCGCCGCAACGTCAATCCGGTCGCGATCGTCGATCAGGTCAGGGCGTCGATCGCCTGGACCAAGGTCATCCGGCGGATTTTCGCATCCCGCACCCGGATTTCCGAGCCGGAGATCGACGAAGCGATCGCCCGGCTCAACGCCAACAAGGACAAGCTGGTATACCGCATTCTCGAAATCTACATTCCGTTCGACCGGGAAAGCGGCGACAGCGCGCTGCGCACCACGCGGCGGCTGATCGCGCAAATCCGGCGCGGCGCCAGCTTCGGCGGACTGGCGCGGCAGTTTTCCCAGTCGAGCACGGCGGGTAACGGCGGCGATATGGGGTTCGTCTTCGAGGGCCAGTTGCCGCCCGAGCTGGATGCCGCCATCAAGCGGGTGAAACCCGGCCAGGTGATCGGGCCGGTGCGGACCGCCTCCGGATATTACCTTCTCGCCCTTGTTTCGAAACGCCCCTACGGCGCCGGCCAGCCGCCGACCCGCAAGGAGGTCGCCGATAGCCTGTTCGATCGCAAGGTCGGCGTCCGCGCCCGCCAGTATCTGCGCGACCTGCGCCGCGCCGCCACCATAGACATCAGGATTTGACGCCAGCCGTGTCTCCGGCGCCGGCTTCCGCAATCTCCGAACCGGAATGTCGTAAACGGGACGATGCCGCTTCCGCCCCGGCGCTGGCCCTGACCATGGGGGAACCGGCCGGCATCGGCGGCGAGATTGCGCTCAAGGCGTGGTGCGCCGGGCGGGCAGGGAAGACCGGCGATATTCCGCCCTTTTTCGCGATCGATTCGCCGGACCGGCTGCGCGCGCTTGCCGGCCTGCCCGGCTGTGCGGCGCCCGTCGTACCGATCGCCCGCGCAGACGAAGCGGGTGCGGCTTTCGGCGACGGCCTGCCGGTCCTGCCGCTGCGCGCCGCCGTCGGCGGCACGACCGGCCGGCCCGACGCAAAATCCGCCGCAGCCGTGATCGAGAGCATCGACCGGGCGATCGACCTGGTGCGCCGGGGCCACGCCGGCGCCATGGTGACCAACCCGATCCAGAAAGCGCCCCTGATGGCCGCCGGGTTCGGCTTTCCGGGCCATACGGACTATCTCCGGCACTGCGCCGGCGGCGGGCCAGTCGTCATGATGCTTGCCAGTCCCATGCTGCGCGTCAGCCTGGTAACCGCGCATGTTCCGCTATCGCAGGTTGCGGCCCTCCTGACGGTCGATACGGTCGAGACCGCCGGCCGGATCACGGCCGATGCGCTGCGCCGGGATTTCGGGGTTGCGAAGCCGCGGCTCGCCTTCGCAGGCCTCAATCCGCATGCCGGCGAAGCCGGTGCGCTGGGCCGCGAGGAAACCGGGATCGTTGCGCCGGCGATCGCCGCCCTGCGCGACGCCGGCATCGATGCGTCCGGCCCGTACCCGGCCGATACCCTGTTTCACGAAGCGGCGCGGGCGACCTACGACGCCGCGGTCTGCATGTATCACGATCAGGGGCTGATTCCGCTCAAGACCCTGGATATCGAGCGCGGCGTCAACGTGACCCTGGGATTGCCGTGGATCCGGACGTCGCCCGATCACGGCACGGCGCTCGACATTGCGGGCACCGGACGCGCCAGCCCGTCCAGCCTGATCGCGGCGCTGCAGATGGCTGCGGCCATGGCGCAGCGCCGGGCGCCGGCCGGCGGCTGAGCGGCGTGCCGGAATCGGCGGCCCTTTCCGACCTGCCGCCGCTGCGCGATGTCGTCCGCCGGCACGGCCTCGCGGCCCGCAGGGACCTGGGCCAGCATTTCCTGCTCGACGCCAACCTGACCGACCGGATTGCCCGCGCCGCCCGCAGCCCCGGCGAGGCCGACCTGTCGCGCGGAACCGTGATCGAGGTCGGCCCCGGTCCGGGTGGCCTGACCCGCTCGCTGCTGCGCGCAGGCGCACGGGTTCTGGCGATAGAGGTCGACGTCCGGGCGCTCGCCGCCCTCGCCGAACTCGCCGCGCGCGCCGAAGGCCGGCTGGTCCCGGTCGAAGCCGACGCGCTGGAAATGAACCCGCAATCGGCGGCGCGGAAACACGGCCTGCCGCCGCCCTACCGGATCGTCAGCAACCTGCCCTACAATATCGGCACGCCCCTGCTGGTCCGCTGGCTGAACGATCTGGCGGATGTCGAACGCATGGTCCTGATGTTCCAGCGCGAAGTCGCCGACCGGCTGACCGCCCGGCCGGCGTCGAAAGCCTACGGCAGGCTTTCCGTCCTTACCCAGTGGCTGTGCGAGGCGGCGCCGTTGTTCGGCCTGCCGGCTGCCGCCTTCACGCCGCCGCCGAGAGTCGCCTCTGCCGTCGTCTCGCTGCGCCCTCGCGCAGCGCCGCTCGCGCCGGCCGACAAGGCGTGTCTCGAACGGGTCACCGCCGCGGCGTTCGGCCAGCGCCGCAAGATGTTGCGCCAGAGCCTGAAGCCGCTGCTGGCAAAGCCGGCAAAGGCACTCCTGTCGCTCGACATCGACCCGACCGCCCGGGGCGAAACCCTGACGGTTGTGCAATTTTGCGCCGTAGCCCGGTCGGTCGCGGCGCAGGGCGGGTGAGCGGCTGTCCCGGCGGGCGCCAGCCGAAGCAAATCCCTAACCGTCATATCGACCGGAGCCGCCCGGCAGGGCGGCGGAGTGGAGATATCTTTCACGCTCGGAGCTTGGGCGGAAGCACCCTGTCGGAAAGATTTCTCCGCTCGCTGCGCTCGGTCGAAATGACGGTAGGTACTTGCCGAAATACCCGGCCGGAGCGAACGGAATGTATAGGTATTTCGGAAGCGGCGGATGGCCGGCTGCGGAGCCGGCCCGCCGCATTACCGAGAGTAGAACTCGATGACCAGGTTCGGTTCCATCTGGACCGGGTAGGGGACGTCCGCCAGGCCGGGGCCGCGGACGAACCGGCCGCGCATCTTCTCGAAATCGACCGTCAGGTATTCCGGCACGTCGCGCTCGACCTGTTCCTGGGCGTCGAGGACCAGCGGCAGCTCGCGGGACTTTTCCTTGATTTCCACGACGTCGCCGTCCTTCACCATGTAGGACGCGATGTTTACCTTCTTGCCGTTCACCAGGATATGGCCGTGGTTGATGAACTGGCGGGCGGCGAACACGGTCGGCACGAATTTCATGCGGTAGACCGTGGCGTCGAGGCGGCGCTCCAGCAATTCGATCAGGTTCTCGCCGGTGTCGCCGCGGCGGCGCACCGCGTCATCGTAGTAGCGGCGGAACTGCTTCTCGCCGATATTGCCGTAATAGCCCTTCAGCTTCTGCTTGGCCTGAAGCTGGACGCCGAAATCGGACAGTTTGCGCCGGCGCGACTGGCCGTGTTGGCCGGGGCCGTACTCGCGCTTGTTATAGGGGCTTTTCGGGCGTCCCCACAGATTGACGCCCAGGCGGCGCGAAATCTTCTCCTTGGAGGAGAGGCGCTTGCTCATCGCTATACTCCGTGTCCCGGCAACGGAGGCGTGAAAGCCGGCCCGCGCCGATGTTGTTGTCTCATCCTGCGCAGGGCCTTCGGCGGAAGGCCCGTGGCGGCCGGAAACGAAGCCCGGCGCCCGCGTCAGCAGGATCGAAGCGCGGAAGTAGGAGAGGGCGGCCGCCCTGTCAATCGGCGCCCCCACGGCGCAAGGGGCGGCGAAACGGCGCGGCGCCGCAACTCCGCCCAGCCCCCGGTCCGCCCAGTCCCGGTCCGCCCAGTCCCGGTCCGCTCAGTCCCGGCCCGCTTCGACGATCTTGGCGGCGAGCAGTTCGGGATTGGTGAAGCAGGCTTCGTGACCGCCGGGCATCTGCACCAGCCGGCACAGGCCGAGGCGCGCCGTGAACCGCGGGTGCCAGGCGAAGTCTCCCGGCGGCATGGCGATGTCTTCCGTGCAGTTGATGTAGGAGCGCGGAGTTTTCAACTCGTGGAAGGATTTCAGCGCCACCCGGTCGGTCAGCGTCCGCAGCGGATGCGGCGTCGTCAGTTCGTAGGTCTTCTGGGCGAGCGCAAGGTCCGCATCGTTCATGAACGCCTCGCGCCACACCGGGAACGGCAGTTTGACCGCGCCCGGACCGTAGGCCCCGGAACCGGCGATCGCGTCCATCAACTGCTTGTAATGCGGCGGGCTGACGGATTCGATCGATTCGCCGTCGTTCAGCACGAAGGCGTTCCAGTAGACCAGCCGGCGGATGCGGTCCGGCAGCTCTTCCGCCATCCGGGAGATGATCGTGCCGCCGTAGGAATGGCCGAGAAGCACGAAATCCTTCAGGTCGTTCTTCATGACATAGTCGACGGCCGACTTGACGGCGTCGCTGTGCCCGACGGTCCGGTCGACATCGGCGCCCGGCCCGTTGCCGGCCAGGGTCGGTGTGTGGACGGTATGCCCGGCCTTGCGCAGCGGTTTCGCAACGTCCTCCCACAAAGCGCCATAATGCCAGGCGCCGTGAATCAGCACGAATGTGGTCATGTTTACCTCCTGCTTCGGTGCCCCGGCGGCCAGAACGGTTGTCGGGGCCGCGGCCAGCGCGCCGGCCGCGCTCGCCCCTTGCATGAACTGTCTGCGGTGGATGGTCATCGGTCTGCTCCCTTATGCCCGAGTGCCGGCCGGCGACCGCAGAATTGCCCCGGCCATCGCACTGCCTTATCCTGACAAAAGCGCCGGGCCGGTTCCCGGCCCATAGCGCACCGGAACGGGACTCGAGGGAACGCTCCATGGCCCGCGAGGCCGGACAGGCGCCGTGCGCGCGGAACAGGCGGTACGAAGTTTGGCGCACCGCGGATGTCGCCGAGCCGGATCGCTTCGCCTATTTCCGCGAGGCGGTCTGCGAAGCCTTCATGGATCTGACGCCCGAACACGACCGTTCGGGCCCGTTCGACGCCGAGGTCGAATCCGTGCCGCTGGCCGAGGGCGCGGTAAACCGGGTGCGCGGCACGCCGCACCATGTCCGGCGAACGCCGGCGCAAATCCGGCGGACGGCCGAACAGTGCTTCTTCCTCAACATCCAGCTCAAGTCCGAGTGCATCATCGAGCAGGACAGCCGGGCGGTCCGGCTCACGCCCGGACAGGTCGCCCTGTTCGGCAGCGACCTGCCCTTCCGGATTTTCCACCCCGAGGGGCGCGATATGAGCGTCGCCTCCTTCTGGCTGCCGCGCCGCCAGGTCGAGGAGTCGTTTGCCGACGGACAGATGCCGGGCATCCGCCGGGTTTCGGACCATCCGTTCCTCGGCCCGCTGATCGCGTCGACCGCGCGCACCCTGAACAGGGGCGCCCGCGCCATCGGCCCCGCCGACGGCAGCCTGATGCTCGAGAGCCTGATCCGGCTGGCGGCGCAGGCCGGCTCAGGCAACCGCGATCCGGGCGTTGCGCCCGAAACGCTCCGTCCGGCCCTGCTGGCGGCCGTCCTGGAACATGTCGAGAGCCGCGTGCAGGACCCGGGCCTCTCGGTCGGCGGCGTCGCCGCGCATTTCGGCATCAGCAAACGTTACGTTCACAAAATCTTCGAGCCGACCGGCGAGTCCTTTTCCCGGCATGTGCTGAATTGCCGGCTCGAACGCACGGCTGCGGAACTGACCGCGCCGGAGCAGGCGCGGACACCGATCGCCGAGATCGCCTACCGCAACGGCTTTTCCGACCTGTCCTATTTCAACCGCCGCTTCAAGGCGCATTTCCAGGCGACGCCGCGGGAGGTGCGGCGGAACGTACGCCGTTAAGCCGTTTCTGCGGAACGGCGCAGGCGCAGCGCAGCGAATTTCAGATAAAATTACTATTTTCGCTTGAAATCTCTGTAACATTTCCTATAATGTGAGATAGTTCCATCACTACCAGACATTCCCCCGACGGAAACTGACATTTCATGAAATTTCCTGACATCGCCGCACATCTCCCTGGGGCATCGCTCGAATCCCCCTCCCCTTGGGGGAGGGGCCAGGGGAGGAGTTGTCGGGCAGCGCGCCGATGCCGGGTTCAGGGTCTGCGGCAAGGTCAGCGGACCCCTCCCCCCAACCCCCTCCCCCAAGGGGAGGGGGGACGTATTGAAGCCCCGAGTTTGGCCGGAAACGGAGAGACATGACCAATCATGACATTTCCTGACACATGCCCGAGGATTCCCGGGCGCCGCCGCAGCACAGGCACAGAACGGAAGCCCCGCCCGTCGTCAGACGGTCTGCAGGCCGAGATGGGCTTCGATGACGTCGAAATCCCGGTCGGCATGGAGCAGGCGATGGCCGTTTTCCAGGCAGAAGGTCGCGATCAGCATGTCGATCGTCTTGGGCACGGTCACGCCGCGCGCGCGCAGACGGCGATAGTTCCGGGCGCTGGCGAGAGCGATCTCCCGCCCGACCATCGGTGCAAAAAACAATGTATCGAGAGCGTCGCGGGCGCGGCGGGCGTCGCGGCCGCTGCGGAAACCTTGCAGCACCTCGCACAGGATGAGATCGCCGGTCAGAACCGGCTCGGCGCCGAGAATGTCGTCGAGCAGCGCGGTTTCCCTTGTTGCAGCCCCGTTGAAGAAATCGATCCAGACCGACGAGTCGACAACGATCACCGGTCCCGCCGCATCTTGTCGAGGGAGCCTTCCCAACGCAGCTTGCCGCGCAGGGTGCGCAGCCGGACCTGCCGCCGCGTGCTCACCAGCAGGCGCAACCCTTCCTCCACGGCGGCTTTTTTCGTCTTGCAGCCGCTCGCTTTCAGGGCCTCCGCCATAAGGTCGTCGTCGATCTCGATATTGGTTCGCATGGCACCTTATGTGTATAATTTAGAAAAATATACACATAAGGTGCCGCCGCCTGTCAACCTCCGGTTCGCCGAAACATGACATTTCCTGACACCGCAATCCGTCATCCCGACAGACCGGACCCGGACCTTCATCCCGACCGACCGGACCCGGACCTTCATCCCGACCGAAGCGCCCCCTCACCGTCATTCCGACCGAGCGAAGCGAGTGGAGGAATCCCGGCTCGATTTCGACACCAGGACCCCGAGTCCGGAGACGGGATTCCTCCCCTTCGACTTCGCTCAGGGCAGGCTACTTCGCGGACTGGCGTCCGCTCCGGTCGGAATGACGGGAAAGGGCGAACCGGACGGCGGCATGACAAATCCTGACGAATCATGACATTTCCTGACGCCTCCGGTTCATTCGCACCGCCGGGTAGTCTTCCGGCGGACGGTGGACCGTCATGACCGAAGGTCCCGAAGTCCTCGTCATCGGCGCCGGGATCGTCGGCGTCAGCGCCGCGCTGAACCTGCAGCGCCGAGGCCTGCGCGTGACCCTGGCCGACCGGCGGGCGCCCGGCGAAGGCGCATCGTTCGGCAATGCCGGCATTCTGGTGCCGGGAGCCATGGTGCCGGTGCCCGTGCCGGGCCTGATGAAGAAGGCGCCGGGAATGCTGCTGAGCGGAAAGGGTCCGCTGTTTCTGCGCTGGCCGTACCTGCCGGTCATGCTGCCCTGGCTGGCCCGCTATCTCGCCAACGGGACCGACCGAAACGTCCGCCGGATCGCCGGTGCCCTGATGCCGATTATCGGCGACAGCCTGGAAGAGCACCTGGCCCTGGCACGGGGCACGCCGGCGGAGGCGCACATCCGGGCGCAACCCTATCTGTTCGCCTACCGGGACCGGGCGGCCTTCGAAGCCGATGGTTACGGCTGGGCGATCCGGCGCGCCCAGGGTGTCGGCTGGCAGGAATATGAGGGCGATGCGGTCAGCGGGCTCGAACCGGCGCTCGGGCCCGGCTACAGGTTCGTCGCCGCGCTGGAGGCGAGCCACGGCAAGGTCGACGGGCCCGGCGACTATGTGAAGGCGCTCGCCGGGAGTTTCGTCGCGGCCGGCGGCGCCCTTGTCGAGGCGGCGTTCACCGGTTTCGCCCGCGACGGGGAGAAAGTTACCGGCGTGCAATTCGGCGACCGGGTGATCCGGGCCGACAGGATTCTGGTCGCCGCCGGCGCCTGGTCGGCACGGGTGCTGAAGCCGCTGGGACTGCGGATCCCGCTCGAGAGCGAACGCGGCTACCATGCCGAACTCTGGGAACCGGAAGGCGGGCCCGCCCATTGCATCATGCTGAGCGACAGCAAGACCGCCGTCACGCCGATGACCGGCCGGGTCCGCCTCGCCGGGCTGGTCGAATTCGGCGGGCTGGACGCCGGGCCGCGCCGGGCGCCGCTGCGCGCGGTCCGGGCGGGCGCTTCGGCTTTTCCCGGCATGAGCTGGCGGCGCGAGACCGAGTGGCTGGGCCACCGCCCGGCGCCGGCCGACAGCATTCCCTATATCGGCGCCGTCCCGGCCTGGCCGAACGTGTACACGGCGTTCGGCCACCATCATGTCGGACTGACCGGTGGAGCGCGGACCGGCCGCCTGATCGCGGATGTCATTACGGGTGCGACACCGAACATCGACATGACTCCCTATAGGGTAGACAGGTAGGCCCGGCGGCCGGCGGGGTATTGGGGGAAACGCAGCCGCGATTGACCGGCATTGCAAGTCTCCCTACACCGGACGCAGAGTCCGGTTTCAGGCACGCAACCCCCGGAGGTGCGCCATGTCTCACACCCGATCCGTCATCGTTACCGGCGCCGGCTCCGGCATCGGCCGCGCGGTGGCCCTGGCGATGCAAGCCGACGGCTACAATGTCGCCCTGGCCGGCCG
Organism: Rhodospirillaceae bacterium; assembly: GCA_028819475.1. NCBI lineage: Bacteria > Pseudomonadati > Pseudomonadota > Alphaproteobacteria > Rhodospirillales > Rhodospirillaceae > Rhodospirillaceae bacterium. Next base: position 88,640 of record JAPPLJ010000067.1, on the reverse strand, counting down.
GCGTGCCGACGAGTTGGACATAACGGCGGCGCGCGCGGCCGGGGGCGGCGGCCGGATGCTGGCGCTGCCGACGGACGTGACCGACGACGACCAGGTCGCCCGGCTGTTTGCGCGGACCGTCGAGGAATTTGGCCGGCTCGACGTCTTGTTCAACAATGCCGGCCGCGGCGCGCCCTTGGTGCCGATGGAAGAGCTGACGCCGCAGCAGTGGCGCGACGTGGTCGACCTGAACCTGACCGCCTGCTTCGTCTGCGCCCAGCACGCCATCCGGATCATGAAGGCGCAGGACCCGAAGGGCGGGCGGATCATCAACAACGGCTCGATTTCGGCGCACACGCCGCGGCCGTTCAGCGCTCCCTATACCTCGACCAAGCACGGGCTCACCGGCCTGACCAAATGCATCGCGCTGGACGGCCGGCCCGACGACATCACCGCCTGCCAGATCGACATCGGCAACGCGGTGACGGACATGACGGAAAGAATGGTCCAGGGCATGCAGCAGCCGAGCGGCCAGATCATGGTCGAGCCGCGCATGGACGTCGAGCATGTCGCGACGTCGGTCCTGCACATGGCGAACCTGCCGCTCGACGCCAACGCGCTCTTCATGACGATCATGGCGACCAAGATGCCGCATATCGGCCGGGGCTGAGGCGCCGGAGCGCCGCCGGATTTCCGGTGCGGACAAAGAAAAAGGGCGCCCCGGAGGGCGCCCTTTCGGTTCGACCAAGATCGAGGATCAGTTCCAGCTCTTCTTCGGGCACTTGTTCCCGAAGCTGTCCGGCCTGAACGACACCATCTGGTTCACCTGGATCTGCGGCACGCCCTTGGCATCGAGCACTACCGAGCGCTTGTACCACGGCTGGATCAGGAAGCCGTTGACGTTGTACTTGAGCTGGCCGCGGACCGAATTGAGCCCTTGGGCGCGCATCGTCTTGACGAGGTTTTTCAGGTTCTTGAAATTGCCCTTCACGCCGCGCAGCCCGTCGGCGACCTTGCGGGCGCCATCATAGGCCTGAAGCGCGAACATGTCCGGGATCCGCTTGTTCTTCGCCATGAAGGCCTTGATGAACTCGGCATTGCGCGGGTTGTCGATGTTCGGCCCCCAGTGCAGCGTGTGGAAAGTGCCCACGGCCGCCTTGCCGATCGGCTTGATCGTAATGTAGTCGACGGCGTAGTTGGTGTAGAGCTTCACCGTCTGGCCGGCGCCCGAAGCCGCCCATTGTTTCATGAAGGCGATGCCCATGCCGCCGGGCACGAAGATGAACAGCGAGTCGGCGCCGCTGGCCCGCACCTTGCTGATTTCCGCCTGGAAGTCGCGCGTACCCAGCTTGAACAGGATCTGGCCGACGACCTTGCCATCCTTGTAGGTGCGCTGGAAGCCGTTCAGCATGTCCTTTCCGGCTTGATAGTTCGGCGCCATCATGAACACCTTCTTCAGGCCTTCGAGGTTCAGCAGCGCGCCCATCGCTTCGGCGTTCTCGTCATTCTGGAACGAACTCGAGATGAAGTAGGGGCTGCAGTTTTTGCCCGCCATGCCGGACCAGCCGGCGTTGGTGCTCATCATGATCCGACGGCCGCGGATCACCGGGCGCTGCACGGCAGCGAGGATGTTCGACCAGATGACGCCGGCCACCATATGGACCCGCTCGGACTTGAGCCACTTGCGGACCGCCCGCAGGCCGACATCCACCTTGCGCTGGTCGTCGCCGACAAAGACATCGGTCGGCACACCGCCGAGTTTGTCGCCATTTTTCTTCCAGCCTTCGAGTTCGAGGCCGAGCTGCCAGCCGGCCAGCTGGGCCTTGCCCAGAATGGCGGCGCCGCCGGACAGCGTGTTGAGGAAGCCGATGCGGAAATTCTCGGCCTGCGCCGGCGCTGCAAGGCCGGCGGCAAGGGCCGTCGCCGCGACGGTCCCGATGACAAGTTTTTTCATGACGTCCCTCCCAAGGGTGCTGACGTTCGACTCCGATTGGCCGTTTTGTCCTGCTCTCGAAGTGTTGCGGCGGCCAAACCGATACCGTTATAGCGTGTTTTTGCGAAAAGCGGTCAACAAGATTGTCCGAACTTTTTCTGCCACCCTTTCACGATGACCCGGAATCTTCGAGCAGATCGTTGGAAACAGAAACCCACAAATCGCTGATCCGCCGCGTGTTTTCCCACCTGGATGCCGGCACGACCGACCGTGCGCCGGACATCCTGCGCAACCCTGTCGGCATCTACACCGATCCGGGCAGGTTCGAGGCTGAGATGGCCCACATCCTGCGCCGCAAGAGCCTGCTGGCTGGCCTGTCGGGGCGCCTGCCCGGGCCGGGCAGTTTTCTGGCGGAGGATCTCACCGGCGTGCCGGTCCTGCTCATGCGTGGTGCCGACGGCGTGGCGCGGGCCTTCGTGAACAGCTGCCGCCACCGCGGCACCCGCCTGCTCGACGGGGCGGGCGCCGTGCGGCGCAGCTTCGCCTGCCCCTATCACGGCTGGACCTACGGCCCGGACGGGCGCCTGACCGGGGTGCCGGACCGCGAGAGCTTCGACGGCGCGAACCTCGCCGACTGCACGCTGGCCGCGCTGCCCTGCACCGAGACCGGCGGGATGATCTGGATCCGGCTGTCCGGCGGCGCGCCGGCCGATCCGGGCGAGTCGCTGGACGGCCTCGCCGCCGAATTCGCCGGCTACGAACTGGCCGGATACCACCACTACGCCAGCCACCGGATGACCCCGGCGATCAACTGGAAGATGGCGCTGGACACCTTCATGGAGCCGTACCATTTCGCCGTGCTGCACAAGGAGACGGTTGCGCCGATCTTCTTCCCCAACCTCTGCCTCTACGACGAGTTCGGCGAGAGTTTCCGGGAGTACCTGCCGCGCCGCTCGATCGTTGAGATGCGCGGGCGACCGGAGGCGGAATGGGATGCGGTCTGGCATTCCGCGATCGTCTATTACCTGCCGCCCAACGCGGTCTTCGTCATGCAGCAGGACCATGCCGAAGTATGGCGCATCTTCCCGCGCGACGGCCGGGTCGACCGGACCGAGGTTCATCTCGATCTTTACATTCCCGAGCCGGCGGAGACCGAAAAGGCCCGCCGCCACTGGGACGCCAATCTCGACCTCGCCGTGCGCACCGTCGAGAACGAGGATTTCGCCGCCGCCGAATCGGCCTATGCCGGTTTCGCCAGCGGCCTTGCCGAAGAGGTCGTCTACGGCCGCAACGAGCCCGCGCTCCAGGGGCTTCATCGCAGGATCGCGGCGATGATGGCCGGGCAGTGAAGGCCGGATTCCAGGCGCCGGGTTTGCCCCGGCCGTTGCGTTACGCGTATTTTCGGCCGGTCTCCAGCAAGCCACGAAGACCATGACCGACGACCGCGCTGCCGCCACCCGCCGCGCCTATATGGCAGTCCTCGAACACTATCGCCGGGACTTCGCCGCGCCGGGCTCGGCGGACTATTGGTCGCCGAGCCTGGAGACCGCGTCGCGCGACGAAATCCGGGCCATCCAGAACGCCAAGCTGGAGAAGCTGTCGCCCTTTCTCTACGAGAACAGCGCCTTCTACCGCCGCCGGTTCGACGCCGCCGGCATGATCCCGGACGATATCCGCACGGTCGACGACCTGCCGAAATGGCGCCCGGTCGACAAGAAGGAGATGGTCGCCGACATGGCGGCCCATCCGCCCTGGGGCACCTACACCACCCATGACGACGCAATCTGGAACGATCGCGGCTGGACGATTTTTCCGACCTCGGGCTCGACCGGCACGCCGCGGGTCTTCCGCTATTCGAAGACCGACCTGGAATACTGGAAATGGGCGAACAGCCGGGCGCTGTGGTCGCTCGGCGCCCGGCCGGGCGAAAAGGTATTCCTGGTGGTCGGCTTTGGTCCGCATGTCTGGGGCTGGGGCGTGCTGCACGCGCTCGCCCATATGGGCGTGCCCTGCATTCCGGGCGGCGGGCTGACGGCGGAACTGCGCTGCAACTTCATCCTGCGCTACCGGCCGACCATGCTGGCGACCCTGCCGTCGCAACTTCTACGCCTGGGCCACGTCATGCGCGGCCTGGGCCACGATCCGGCGCAAACGTCCGTGACGCGGCTGTTTACGGGCGGTGAGCCGGCGGCCGGCATCGCGGCGACCCGCCGGCGGCTGGAGGAGATGTGGGGCGCCGAGGTGGTGGAATTCTACGGCTGCACCGAGGCTTCGCCCCATTCCGGCGGCTTCTCCTGCAGCCATCCGGTGCGCGACGACGGCACGGTCCAGACCCACCTGATGGAGGATATCCAGGTCTGGGAGCTGTGCGATCCGGACAAGGATATGGCGGTCGTGCCGGAGGGCGGGCGCGGCATCACCGTCTGCACCAACATGAACTCGGAAAGCTCCAGCCACCTGCGCTTCGTCGTCGGCGACTATACCCGCTTCGATACCGCGCCCTGCGCCTGCGGCCGGACCCATGTCCGCGCGCTCGGCGGCTTCCAGGGCCGGGCCGACGACCTGATCGTCCTGCGCGGCATCAAGTTCTATCCCAGCGTCGTGGAGGAGGGCGTGCGCGCCGTCGACGGGGTGGGGGACGAATATATGGTCCGCCTCGACACCACCGCCGAGGGCATCGACTTCATGCGCATCGAGGTGGAACATGCCGACCATGCCAGCCCGGATGGCGTCATCGCCGCCGTGCGCAACGCCGTGACCAGCCGGATCGAGGTGCGCGTCGACGTGGATGTGGTGCCGCCCGATACCTTCCCCAAGACCGAGATGAAGGCGAAGCGGGTCGAGGACCGGCGGGGGAAGTAAGGCTGGCCGCCGACTTTACCGCGCCGCACCCTCGGCAGTTGCGCACTCCATATCTTCCAGCGATACCGGCGGGCCGTCGTGCTTCAGCGCCCCGAACAGCCGTGCGACCGGGCGGACCGGCAGGAGCCGGACTTGGTTATTTTCCAGGATGAAATAGCGGACCCGGTCCCCGGGCCCGATGCCGAGCGCCTCTCGAACGGACTTGGGCAGAGTCGTTCGTCCGCTCGAATCGATCGCCGATTCGATGCAACTTTCGTCGATACCGGTGCGGTTCGTCACCGCGCCGCCTTCCAGGCGTTCCATTTCGCCAGGTTGGCGCGCGCTTCCGACGCTTCCTGCACCAGAACGGCGCGCTCCGCTTCGTTCTCCGCTGCGAATTCCAGAACGTAGCCGTTCGGGTCGCTGAAATAGATCGAGCTGCAGATGCCGTGGTCGATCGGGCCTTTGACCGCTATGCCGTTATCGCCCAGCCGGGTCTTCCACGCCGCAAGGTCCTCGTGACCGTTCACCCGCATGGCGAGATGCAGGTCGAAGCCCCATTTCTGGGCGAAGGTGGTCTCGTCGGCCGGCGTATCGGGCAGTTCGAAGAAGGCGATATAGTTCGGTTCGTCCGCCTTGTGGCTGCCGATATCGAAGAAGATGTGCAGGTATTTGAGCGGATTGCCGGTCGACGGCTCTTCCTCGATTTCCAGCGCCAGGGTCATCGGGAAGCCCAGCTTGTCCTCGTAGAAGGCGCGGGTCTCCTCGGCGTCGCGGCAGCGGTAGGCGGTATGGTGAACGCCGAAGACCGGCGGGCTGGCGTCTGCTGTCGTCATCGTTTCGCTCCCTTTACAGCGCCATCATCGCCATGCCGTCCCGCAATGTAAACCGGACGGGCCGGCCGGACGGGTTGGCTTTCGGCAGTTGCCGTCCGGTCAGGCGCCTGTCCTGTCAGGCGCCTGTCCGGACCGGTTCGGAGAGCGTTGCAATGCCCTCGGGGCGAACCGCCCGGTAGAAGCAGTTGGGGCGGTTCGTGTGGCAGGCCGGACCGGTCTGGTCGACCAGCAGCAGGACGGTGTCGCCGTCGCAGTCGTAGCGGAAGTCGATCAGCCGCTGGACATGGCCCGAGGTCTCGCCCTTGCGCCACAGGCTGCGGCGCGAGCGCGACCAGTAGCACACGCGCCGGGTCGCCAGCGTTTCGCGCACGGCGTCGGCGTTCATCCACGCCATCATCAGCACCTCGCCGCTGTCGTGCTGCTGTGCGATGCACGGGATCAGCCCGTCCGCGTTGAACTGCATCTCGGCCAGCGCGCGGTCGATCAAGGAGTCCACGGTTGCCTCGCTTCCTGTTGCAGGCGCTGTCGGGAAAGTCTTTTCGCCGTTTGTAACGCGATCCGGCCGCTTCGGCGGTCGCTCTGCACTCGGCCCGAAATTCGTCGAGAGAACCGAATGGCCGGCCTCCGGCAGAAGGCCGGCGACATCAGGTCTGCGGTTCCGGCTCCATACCGCCGCCGGGGCCGCCTTCGGGTTCCGGCCGGCTGCTGGTCGGCACGCTGGTCCGGCGGGGCCGGCCGGCTTCGCGGGCCGCTTGGGCCTCTTCGCTCTCGTCCGGCCGGACGATCTTCTCGCCCCTCAGGAGCTGGTCGATCTCCACGGCGTTCAGGGTCTCGAATTCCAGCAGGGCGTTCGCCAGGGAGTGCAGCTGGTCGATATACTCGGTCAGGATCTCGCGTGCCGTGGCTTCGCCTTCCTCGACCAGCCGGCGGACCTCGTTGTCGATCGTTTCGGCGGTCTTGTCGGAGACGTTCTTGTGCTGGGTCACGGAATGGCCGAGGAAGACCTCCTCCTGGTTATCCTCGTAGCGCAGCGGCCCCAGCTTGTCGGAGAAGCCGAACTCGGTGACCATCTTGCGCGCCAGGTTGGTCGCCTGCTGGATATCGTTGGTCGCGCCGGTCGTGACCGCGTCCTTGCCGTAGATAAGCTCCTCGGCGATCCGGCCGCCGAAGGTCATCGCGATCTTCGCCTTCAATTCGCGCTCGGCATAGGCGTACTTGTCCCGTTCGGGCAGCGACATGGTCACGCCGAGGGCGCGGCCGCGCGGGATGATCGTCACCTTGTGCAGCGGGTCGTGATATTCTTGGTGCACGGCGATCAGGGCATGGCCGGCCTCGTGATAGGCGGTCATTTCCTTCTCTTCCTCGGTCATCACCATGGAGCGGCGTTCGGCGCCCATGAGGACCTTGTCCTTGGCCTCCTCCAACTCCAGCATGCCGACGACCCGCTTGTTCTTGCGCGCGGCGAGCAGCGCCGCCTCGTTCACCAGATTGGCGAGATCGGCGCCGGAGAAGCCCGGCGTGCCGCGGGCGATTACCGAGGCGTTGACATCCGGTCCGAGCGGAATGCGCCGCATGTGGACCTTCAGGATCTTCTCGCGCCCGGCGATGTCCGGATTGGGCACCACGACCTGCCGGTCGAACCGGCCCGGACGCAGCAGGGCCGGGTCCAGCACGTCCGGCCGGTTCGTGGCGGCGATCAGGATGACGCCTTCGTTGGCCTCGAAGCCGTCCATTTCGACAAGCAGCTGGTTGAGCGTCTGCTCGCGCTCGTCGTTGCCGCCGCCGAGACCTGCGCCACGATGGCGGCCGACGGCGTCGATTTCGTCGATGAAGACCAGACAGGGCGCATTCTTCTTGCCCTGCTCGAACATGTCGCGCACCCGGCTGGCGCCGACGCCGACGAACATCTCGACGAAATCAGAGCCCGAAATGGTGAAGAAGGGCACGTTGGCCTCGCCGGCGATCGCCCGGGCGAGCAGCGTCTTGCCGGTGCCCGGCGGGCCGACCAGCAGCACGCCTTTGGGAATCTTGCCGCCCAGGCGCTGAAATTTCTGCGGATCGCGCAGGAACTCGACAATCTCCTCGACTTCCTGCTTCGCCTCTTCGATGCCGGCAACGTCCTCGAACGTGACCCGGCCGGTGCGCTCGGTCAGCAGGCGCGCGCGCGACTTGCCGAAGCCCATGGCCCGGCCGGTCCCCGACTGCATCTGCCGCATGAAGAAGATCCACACGGCGATGATCAGGATGATCGGCAGCCAGGACACGAAGATGGAGAGCAGCGGATGCATCTCCTTGTCCTTCGGCTCGGCCCGGACGCCGACCTTCTTGTCGATCAGCCGCTCGACCAGCTTCGGGTCCGCCGGACTGGTCACTTCGAAGGTCCGGCCGCTGCGCAGGACGCCCTTGATCTTCTCGCCCTGGATTACGACCTCCCGGACATTGCCGCCATCCACCTGGCCGATGAATTCGGAATAAGACATCTCGCTCGCCGCGTTCCGGTTGGAACCGCCCTGAAACAGGTTGAACAGGGCGATCAGCAACACGCCGATCACCAGCCACATGGCGAGATTTCTGCCGAAATTATTCACGAAGCCACGCCTTTCGAAGATTGGGGCTTGTGACGGGCGCGCATCCGACGGCGGACCGTTTATTCAAGATAAGGGAATGTGGGATCGAGTCCAGCAGACGCAACCGGCGGAAACGGCGCATCGGCAGCGCCCGGCGCCGTCGCCGGGACGGCGGGCTCGAACGCTGCAGGCGCCAGGGCAGGGCGGTCCGTCCTCTCGCCGTGGCGCGCACCGTCCTTCGACCGCCCGGGTTCGGGGGCCAGTATCGCCCGGCCGCCTTCCAGCCGGACGGCGCATCCCCCGATCGTTCTGCGGCCGAGCCGGGCCTCGCCGCACAGCCAGCGCACATGGCCGGCCAGCCGTTCCGTCCGCGGCGGCGCCGGCGCGTTGCCGGTCCAGTGGATCAGGGCGGCGACGGCGGCGGCGGCGATTTCCGGCTCGGCCTGCCGCAACGCCGTGCGGTCGAGCACGGCCTGCTGGTTGTCCGGAAAGACCGAGGCCGCGAGCAATTCGGCCACCCGGCGATCGAAACATTGCCGCGCCCTTCCGGCGGCTACCGCCCGCGCCGCCAGCTCCGGGCCTTCGCGGCCGCGATCCAGTCGTTCGCGCAGGCGGACGCGGCGGAAACGCCGGTCCCGGTTCGACGGATCGTCGATCCAGGCGACGTTCCGGGCTTCCAGGGTCGCCGTTAGCCGGCCGCGCGGTACGACAAGCAGGGGTCGCAGGATCCGGCATGCCGGAAGCTCGCGCACGGCGGCCATGCCGGCCATGCCCTGCACGCCCGTGTTGCGCGTCAGGTTGGCAAGCACGGTTTCCGCCTGGTCGTTGCGTTGATGCGCCATCAGCAGGTGCAGCACGCCGGCGCTCCGGCACCAGTCTTCCATCAAGGTGTATCGCGCGGCGCGCGCCCAGGCCTGAAGGTTCTTCCGCGGCCGGCCCGATGCTTTCAGGATGACGGCGGCAATGCCCGACCGGTCGAGCGTCTCGTGCGTCCGGGCCGCTTCGCCGGCGGAGCCACGGCGCAGGCCGTGATCGACGATCAGGCCGGTGATGCGCCCGTTGTTGGCGGCGGCCCAGTCATGTGCCAGGAGGCCGAGGGCGAGGCTGTCGCGGCCGCCGGAAATGGCGACGGCAAGATGCGGTGCGGGTTCGAACGGGCCCAGCTGCCCGATCAGGCGAGCAAATTCCGCAGCCCCGACCGGGTTAGGGACCGGGTCAGACCCGGCAGCCAAGCTTCTTCCGTTCCTGGGCCGCCTTGCGTTTGACATAGCTCGGCGCAGACGGATAGCGGCGCTTCAACTCGGCCCAGCTCGCGCAGGCTTCCTTGGTCTTCTTGAGATGCGCCATGGACATTCCGAGTTTCAACAGATTGTCCGGCGCCTTGGGGTGCTTGGGAAATTTCTTGAAACCGTCAGCGAAGCGGATGGCCGCCAGCCGGTAATTCTGTTGCGCGTAATATGTTTCGCCCAGCCAGTAGTAGGCGTTTCCGGCGAACCGGCCCTTGGGATGGCGGCGCAGGAATTCCTGGAACGCTTCGGCGGCCCGGTCGTAGCGCGCCTGCCGCAATTCGCCGATGGCAAACCTGTATTGCTCGATCTCCTTGCCGGGCGGCAGGATGGATGGCGCCGAAGCCACCGCCGGCTCCTTCCTGGCGCTGTCCGCACCTGTGCCGTCTTGCCCTGCGCTGTCCTGCTTGAGACCGGCAACGTCCGCAGGCGCCGGTTTCGAGCGTTCTGCGTCCGCTTTCACGCCGCCTCGCTTTTCCAGCCGGCCGAGGCGGAAATCGGTGTCGGTCTCGAACGTCTTGCGCTCCTTCTCCAGCTTTTCAACGCGATGGATCAGGTCCTCGACTCTGTCGGTGAGGCTCTGGATCGTCCGTTCCATCTGGTTCAGCCGGTTCTGGAACCGGGTCGCCAGGGACGAGGGGATGTCCCGGTCGCCACCCCGCAGCGCGTTGAAGTCCCGCTCGAGGCGGCGGAGCCGAAATCTCAGATCGTCGACGTCGGCGCGCGACACCTGCGCCTGCGCCACCGGCAGGGAAGGGCCCACGGCCGAGCCGAGGCCGACCAAAAGGGCGATCGCCGCCCGGCAGGCGCCTTGCCTCGCCGTCATTGCCGCAGCGCCTTTCGCTTCGGCTTCTGCCGGGGACGCTATGCCCCGCCGGTGCTGGGCCGGGCGACGCCGCGCCGGTTCTGCTGAAAGGCGCTTTCGTCGTCACCCGCGACCGCCGGCCGTTCCTTGCCGTAGGAGACGGTGCGGATGCGCCCGGCACTCACGCCCAGGGCGATCAGCATGTCGCGAATGGCGGTCGCCCGTTTGGCACCCAGGCCCAGATTGTATTCCCGCGTGCCGCGCTCGTCGGCGTGTCCCTCGACCAGGATGCTGGCATCGCCATGGGCGCGCAGCCATTCCGACCAGGCCCGGATCGTGGCCTGGGCGCCGTCGTCGAGATCGAAGCGGTCGTAAGCGAAGAAGACGCGGTCGCTGTAACCGTTCCGGGATGGCGCGGTATAATCCTGCCAGCTTCGTCCGGGTCCCGGCCGCGCCAGTTCGGATTCGCTCACCCGGTTGCTCCCGGCGCTGTCCTTGGATTTCGTGCTGCAGCTAACGGACGCGAGGCCGATCGCGAGCACGACCAACGCAAGTCTCAGTTTCATGACGTGATTTCCTCGACCCATCGCGATCCTTGTCCGGTTCGCCGGATCCGGATCGACTCGTTGCGAACATTACTACGTTTCCCTGCGCCGCCAGCAAACCATCGTGGATGCGAATGCGGAGCAATTGACGCACGACAGCGAATGCCGCCGCGCGCAACTAGTTTTTCAGCAGCGGCGACCATGCCGGATCCGAAGCCGAAACAGGCGTCTCGACCAGCCGCTCGTTCCTGCCGGTCAGATCGATCGAATACAACTGCGCCGTCCCGCCACGCTGCTTCTTGTAGTACATCAGCACCCTTCCGTTCGGCGACCAGGTCGGGCCCTCGGTCAGGTAGCCCTGGGCCAGGATGCGCTCCCCTTCGCCGTCCGGCTGCATCACGCCGATGTAGAATACGCCCTCCAGTATCTTGGTGAAGGCGATCAGGTCGCCGCGCGGGGACCACACCGGCGTCGCGTAGCGGCCCGGCCGGTTGCTGATCCTGCGCACGCTGCTGCCGTCGGCGTTCATGACATAGATTTTCTGCCGGCCGCTGCGGTCGGAATCGAAGGCGATCTTGGATCCGTCCGGCGAAAAGGAAGGCGAGGTATCGATGGCCTGGTGGTTCGTCAGCCGCTCGGTGGCGCGCGTCCGCAGGTCCATGGCGAAGATTTCCGCATTGCCGTCGCGCGACATGGACAGGACGATCTTGTTACCGTCGGGCGAGAAGCGCGGCGCGAAGGTCATGCCGTTGAAGTCGCCGACGATCTCGCGCTGCCCGGTATCGATGTCGAGGATGTAGACGCGCGGCTTCTGACCGACAAATTCCAGGTAGGTGATTTCCTGGACCGAGGGCGCGAAACGCGGCGTCAGCACCAGATTTTCGCCGTTCGTCAGGTATCGGTGGTTGGCGCCGTCCTGGTCCATGATCGCCAGGCGCTTGACCCGGCTCAGCACAGGCCCGGATTCGGCGACGTAGACGATCCGCGTATCGAAATAGCCGCTTTCTCCGGTGAGCCGCTGGTAGATGGCGTCGGACATCTTGTGCGCCAGCCGGCGCCAGTTGACCCGGCGCGTCTCGAGGGCCCGACCGACCAGCTGCCGGCCAGTCGAGACGTCCCACAGGCGGAATTCGATCCGGACGTCGCCGTTGGTCCGGTGAAAGACCCTGCCGGTAACCAGCGCGTCGGCGCCGATCCCCTTCCAGTCGTTGAACCGCGGCGCAAGCACCTCTGACCCGTCGCGCTGGACGAAGGCATCCGGATCGATCGCGCGAAACAGGCCCGACCTTTCGAGATTGCCGGTCACGACGCCGGCGATCTGCTCCGCGGTCGTGCGTTCTTCGCCGGCCGAAGCCTGCGGCGCCACGATGGCGATGGGCAGCGGCTCGAAGTTCGGATCGTCGATCCGGATGATCAGTTGGGCGCCGGCCGCGGCCGGCACGATCGCGGCGAGCAGGCCGGCCAGGACCAGCCGGCGGCACAAACGGGATATCGGCGGGTGAAACGGCATGATTACCCCGATTTCAATTTGGACGGGTCGAAGTCGATGGTCAGCACTTTCCATCGGTCGAATTTTTCAGGCGGCAGCCTGAGCGGGCTGCATCTGGGATTGTTGACGGCGCGAAGGCCGGCGTCGGCCGCGGCGCGAAGCTTCGAATTGCCTGCAAGGCGCCCCTGGTCCAGCACCTTCGCATCGCGCACCGAACCGTCGCGGTTGAGCCAGATCCTTATCAGGACGCGCAGCGATCCGGCGTCCTGCGCGCCGGCCGGGAAATTCCAGCACGGCTGGATCTGCCGGCGGACCGCCTCGATTTCCGAAAGGGTCATCGGAAGGCTGCGCGCCGCCGCCTTTACGCCCTCCGGCGTCCGGGCCGCAGTCCGGTCGCGGTCGGATTGCGCCACCGATTTCTTCAGCTTGCCGACGGTTTTGAAAACCGAGTCCAGCGGATCCGTCCTGGCCAGCTGTTTCTTCACCGTCTTTTTCGGCGGCGTCGCCTTTTTTGCAGGGCGCGGCGCCGGCGGGCGCAATCGGGGCAGGGCATCAATCTCCAGTTCTTTGTCCGGTGCGGATTTTTCGGCGGGCTTCGGCGGTTTCCGTTCCGGTTCCTTCTTCGCCTTGGCCACCTTTTGCTCGGGTTTCTTCGGTGCGGTCTTCGGCTTCTCTGGTTGCGGCGCCGGTTTCGCGACGCGCTTTACCGGTTTTGTCGCCGGCTTCTTCTTCGGCTTCGCCACGGGCTTGGGTTTCGGGGGCGCCGGTTTCTTCGCCGGCGCCGGCTTCTTCGGCCGCTCGGGCTGGCGCTGCAGGGCGCGGGGGTCGATCTCGACCCGCTTCGGCGGAGCGGCTTTGGGCCTGGGCGCGGGTTTGGCGATCTTCGGTCGCGCCGGCCGCGGCGGCGTCTTCTTCGGCGGTGCGACAGGTTTCGGCTTCGCTGCAGCCGTCTTGGGCGGCGCGGGTTTCGGCGGTACCGGCTCGACCGGCGGTTTTTCCGCGCTCCGGTCGCGGGCCACCGGCTTCTTCGTGGTTTCGCGCTCGGCGTCCGGCTTGCGCTCGGTCTCCGGTTTCGGTTTTTCGCCCTTGCTGGTCCGTGTGATGTCGGACAGGCGGACGATATCGACAGTTATGTTGCGCGACGCGTTTGCCGGCGGCTTCGTCAGCCAAGGCAGCCCGAGCGCCACGGCGAGCACGACCAGCGTATGCAGGGCGACCGAAATGAGGATGCCGCGCATGGCCGCCCGCCGCCTATTCCTTGCCGTCTTCTGCGACGAGCGCGACTTTCGGGAAGCCGGCGGTCGAAATCGAACTCATGACCTGCATGACCCGGCCGTAGGGCACCGCCTTGTCGCCGCGCACGAAGATCCGGGGATTGTCGCGCACCCGGGCGATCGCGCGCAGCCGCGCGATCAGGGTTGCGGTATCCATTCGCGTTTCCTGCAGGAAGACCGTTCCATCGGCCCGGACGCTGACGATCAGCGGTTTGTCGGGCTTGCCGATCGCGGCAGCCTTGGCCTTGGGCAGGTCGACCGGGACGGCGACCGTCAGAAGGGGCGCCGTCACCATGAAGATGACCAGGAGCACCAGCATCACATCGACGAACGGAGTCACATTGATCTCGGACATCGGCTGGTAGCTGCGGCGTGCGCGCCCGCGCCGGACCGGTGCGGCTGCCATTGTCAGCCTCCGCTGTTGTCGAGTTCGCGCGACACGATCGCGCTGAACTCGCCCGAGAAGCCTTCCAGCCGGTGGGCGTAGCGGTCCAGGTCTCCCGACAGCTTGTTATAGGCCACGACCGCCGGAATCGCCGCCAGCAGCCCGAGCGCCGTTGCGAACAGGGCCTCGGCGATGCCCGGCGCCACCGTCGCCAGGTTGGTGTTCTTCTGGATCGCGATGTCCTGGAACGCGCGCATGATGCCCCAGACGGTGCCGAACAGGCCGACGAAGGGCGCCGTGGCCCCGATCGACGCGAGCGAACCGAGGAAACGCTCCGAGCGGCTCATTTCCCGGGTCAGCGTGACATGCATGACCCGGTCGATCCGGTCGCCCAGGCTTCCGCGCAACGACCGGTTGCCGGACTCGTCGCCGGTCGAGCGTTTCCACTCCCGCATGGCGGCGGCGAATATGGCGGCCATCGGATTGTTCGGCCGGTCGCCGACATCGGCATAGAGTTCGTCGACCGAACCGCCGGCCCAGAACCGGTTCTCGAAGCGGGTCGCCCGGCCGTTGATCCGGTGCAGCAGCATCAGTTTCTCGAAGATGACGGCCCAGGACCAGATCGAGGCGACGACCAGGACGGCGATCACGCCCTTGACGATCCAGTCGGCCCGTTCGATCACGGCCAGAACCGAGAAATCGTCGGACGGCGGCGCGTCCCCGCCGAGGTCCGTCTGCACGACCTTGCGGTCCTGGCCGAGCTTGGCGGCCTCGTCCGTCGCCGCGCCGCCTTCGGGCGCCGTGGCCTGGGCCAACTCCACGAGCCGAGCGCCGGAACCGTCCGTCGCCGGCGCAGCCAGGGAGGTCTGCACCGGATCCAGAATTGCCGTCAGATCGGGAAGGATCGTTAGGTCCATGATCGCACGTCAGTTTGGGTCGGTTGACGGGTCAACCGCAGAAGTGTGGCAATCCTGCGGCGCCCGGGGCTCCGGCGGCGCGCCGCCGCAGCCCGGATCTCCCGCCTCTTCGTCGCTTGACGGCGATGGAACGACACGGGACTGCAACGCCCTGCGGATGTCGATCGGGATGCGTGTCGGCCGGCCTTCCCGGTTCATGACCGCGATCCGCAGACGCAGATCGCACAGCAGCTGGCCGCCGCGCCAGATTCCCTGGCTCATGCGCATGCTGGCGCCCAGCACTTCGGTTACCGTGCTGCGGACTTCGAGAATGTCGTCGAGCCGCGCCGGCGCCAGGTATTCGGCCCGGCACGAGCGCACGGTGAAACCGATGCCCTGCTCGCGCAGCAGGTCGAATTGCTGCCGGCCCGTCCGGCGCAGCAGTTCGGTCCGCGCCCGTTCGGCAAATTTGAGGTAGTTGGCGTAATAGACGATGCCGCCGGCGTCCGTATCCTCATAGTAAACGCGGACCGGAAAAACGTGCACGGGATCTGAGGCGGTCGCCAGGCCGACCGGAAGGTCCGGGTTCGGAACTGCGCCGGCGTCAGTCATCCTGTCCGCCCGCCAGCAGCTCGAACTGATCGGGCGCCGTGGGCGGCGGCGTCATGCCCAGGGCCTTCCACCCGTCCGTCGCCAGCATCCGGCCGCGCGGCGTCCGCTGCACCAGCCCTTCGCGGACCAGATAGGGTTCGATGACATCCTCGATGGCGTCGCGCTGCTCGGAGAGCACGGCGGCGATCGTCTCGACCCCGACCGGGCCGCCGCCGTATTTTTCGGCGATGCAGGCCAGATAGCGATGGTCCATGCGGTCGAGGCCGGCCTTGTCGACATCGAGCCGCGCCAGCGCCGAATCGGCCTCCCCCGCGCCGACCTCGGCGGCGCCGTCGACCGCGGCGAAATCCCGGACCCGCCGCAGCAGCCGCGACGCGATCCGCGGCGTGCCGCGGGAGCGTGCTGCGATTTCCCGCGCCCCGTCCGGCGACAGCCGCAGGTTCAGCAGCGCCGCGGCCCGCGCCACGATCACGGCCAGGTCGTCGACATCGTAGAAATCCAGCCGCAGCGGAATGCCGAAGCGCTCGCGCAACGGCGTGGTGAGCAGGCCGGCCCGGGTCGTGGCGCCGACCAGGGTGAAACGCGGCAGGTCGATCCGCACCGAGCGGGCGGCCGGCCCCTCACCGATCACCAGGTCGAGCTGGTAGTCCTCCATGGCCGGGTAGAGCAGTTCCTCGACCGCCGGATTGAGGCGGTGGATCTCGTCGATAAACAGCACTTCGCGGGGCTGAAGGTTGGTCAGGATCGCCGCCAGGTCGCCGGCGCGCGCGATCACGGGGCCGGAGGTACCCCGGAACCCGACACCCAGTTCGCGCGCCACGATGTGCGCAAGCGTGGTCTTGCCGAGGCCCGGCGGGCCGTGAAACAGGACATGGTCCATCGCCTCCCGGCGCGCGCGCGCCGCCTCGACGAAAACGCGCAGGTTGGCGCGCATGTCCCGCTGGCCGACGAAGTCGTCGAGCCGCACGGGCCGGAGTGACGGGTCGTCGCCTTCTACGGCCGACGAATCGCCGGAAACCATGCGGGTGTCCTGTTCGCTCGCCATCGTGCCCCGCCTATCCGGACAGGTCCTTGAGGGCCAGCGGAATGAGCTGCTCGACGGTCGCGTCGTCCCCTGCATCGCCGGCAGCTCGGCTCACCGCGGCGAAAGCCTCGCTGCGGCCGTAGCCCAGATTGACCAGCGCGGAGACCGCCTCGGCAGTTGCGCCCTGCGGTGCGCCGGTTCCGGCCGGCAGCCGGCCGCCCGCGATTTCGCCGGCCAGCGGATCGCCGCCGATCACGCCGGCCTTGTCCTTGAGTTCGTTGAGGATACGCGCTGCCAGCTTGGGGCCGATGCCTTCGGCCTGGGCGATTGCGGCCCGGTCCTGCGCCGCGATTGCGGTGGCCAATGCGTCCGGCGTCAGGACCGACAGGAGCGCCAGCGCGACCCGCGCGCCCACGCCCTGCACGGTCGTCAGCAGCCGGAACCAGTCCCGCTCCTGCCGCTCGGCGAAGCCGTAGAGATGGATATGGTCTTCGCGGACGTGGGTTTCGATCATCAGACGGACCGAGGATCCGGCCGGCGGCAGCGCATCCAGCGTGCGGGCCGAGGCGAAGACCAGATAGCCGACGCCGCCGACATCGATGACGGCCTCGTCCTTGCCGGCATGATCGACCAGGCCGGTCAGCGAGCCGATCATGGCGCCGCCGCCGCTTCCCGCGCCCGCCAGGACGCCCGCGTCGCCGCGTGATGGGCGTGGCAGATCGCGACGGCCAGGGCGTCGGCCGCGTCGGCGGACTGCGGTCCGGCGGCCGGCAGCAGCATCCCCACCATGGCCTGGATCTGCGCCTTGTCCGCATGGCCGACGCCGACGACGGACTTCTTGACCGCATTGGCCGCATATTCGTGCACGGCGATTCCGGCCTGCGCCGGCGCCAGCATGACCGCGCCGCGGGCCTGGCCGAGCTTCAGGGTGGAGCCCGGGTTCCGGTTGACGAAGATTTCCTCGATCGCCGCCGCGTCCGGCGCCCATGTCTCTATCAGGCCGGCAATTCCGTCATGCAGCATTCTCAGGCGGTCGGCCATGTCCTTCTTCGGGTCCGCGGTCACCGCGCCGCTGGCGACAAAGTGCAGGCGATTGTCGGCCGAATCGATCACGCCCCAGCCGGTCCGGCGCAGGCCGGGGTCCAGCCCGAGGATGCGGATCGCGCCGTGTTTCGGGGGCGCCGTCATGGTCGTTACCCGCCCAGCTTCGCCATTACCTCGTCGGACACGTCGAAATTGGCGGAAACGTTCTGGACGTCGTCATTGTCGTCCAGCGCATCCAGCAGCCTGAACAGGCTGGACGCCTTGCCCTCGTCGACGTCCACGGTGCTTTGCGGTTTCCACGCCAGCGCCGCCGTTTCCGGACTGCCGAAGCGCGCTTCCAGCGCCTCGCGGACGGCGTTCAGATCGTCGGGTTCACAGACGATCTCGTGCATGTCGTCGCCCGAATCGACATCCGAGGCGCCGGCTTCGAGCGCCGCCTCGAACATGTCGTCGTCGCTCGCCGCATCGGCCGGATACTGGATCTGGCCGACCCGATCGAACATGAAGGCCACGCTGTTGGTTTCGCCCAGGTTGCCGCCGAATTTGCTGAAGGCCGTGCGGATGTCGGAAGCTGCGCGGTTGCGGTTGTCGGTCAGGACGTCGACGATCATCGCGACGCCGCCGGGCCCGTAGCCTTCGTAGCGGATTTCCTCGTAGGTATCGGCTTCGCCGCCGCCGCTGCCTTTCTTCACGGCCCGGTCGATATTGTCGTTCGGCATGTTCTGCGCCTTGGCGGCGGCGATCGCGCTGCGCAGGCGGGCATTCATGTCCGGGTCGGCGCCGGCCCGCGCGGCGATCATGATTTCCTTGGCGTGCCGGGCGAAGATTCTGGCGCGCTTCGCATCTTGCGCGCCCTTCCGGTGCATGATGTTCTTGAATTTGGAATGGCCGGCCATGTCGGGTGGCGTTCCTTTCGGATCGAACCGATCGCCAAGCTATATAAAGCCCGTCAATGGCCACGACTATACAACATATTGTGGCTGTTGCGTAGCAATCCTTCCGTTATTCGTGTGGCGAGCGGATTGCCGCGTCAGGCCGCCGCGACCTCCGGAACGGCGTTGGCCAGCCGCGGGCCGACGCGCACAGCCTCGACGCGCGTCGCCAGGCCGGTCGCGTCGTCGGTCTCGACATAGACGGCGCACAAGGTGCCTTCGCCGTCGGCCGGGCCGAGCCGGTCGCCCGGCATCTTGCGCCGGAACCGGTCAATCGGCGCTTCCTTTTTCATGCCAATGACCGAGTCGTAGTCGCCGCACATGCCGATATCGGTGATGTAGGCCGTCCCGCCGTTGAGAATCTGGGCGTCGGCCGTCGGCACATGGGTATGGGTCCCCGCGACCAGCGAGACGCGGCCGTCGAGGAAATGGCCGAAGGACGTCTTCTCGCTCGTCGCTTCGCCGTGCATGTCGACCAGGATGGCGTCGGCTTCCCGTTTCAGCCGATGGGTTGCCAGCGCTTTCTCCGCCGCAGCGAACGGGTCGTCCAGCGGGTCCATGAACAGCCGCGCCATCACCTGGAGGACATAGACCTTCCGCCCGCGGCCGATGTCGATCAGAGCCTCGCCCTTGCCCGGCGTGCCTTGAGGATAGTTGATCGGGCGGATCAGGCGCGGGTCGCTGTCGATATAGCCGATGATGTCGCGCTGGTCCCAGGCATGGTTGCCGAGCAGGATGCAGTCCGCGCCGGCGTCGTAGACCTTGCGGCAGATGTCGGCGGTGATGCCGAAACCGTGGGCCGCGTTCTCGCCGTTGACCGCGACGAAATCGAGGGCGAGCCGGCTCCGGAGGCCGGGCAGATGTTCGATGACCGCATCGCGGCCGGCCCGGCCGACAATGTCGCCGCAATACAACAGTCGCATGAAAGGATCCGTCCGTCGGGAAGATCAGGCCGAGATGTAGATGGCTTCCCGTTCGGTGACAATCCAGTCGAGCCTGGCGTCGTGCGGTTCGGCGGGCACGGCTTCGACTTCCTGCGCCGCAAAGGCCCATCCGACGGCTGTTATCGTGCCTTCGGCGCGCAGCCGGGCGAGCGCCGCGTCGTAGAATCCACCGCCGTAGCCCAGCCGGTAGCCCCGTCGGTCGAACGCGGCGAGCGGCACCAGAAGAAGATCGGGGTCGAACTCCGCCGCCGATGCCGGCGGGGCGGCGATCCCGAGCGCGTCGGTGCTCCCGGCGACGCCGCCCGGCGCCTCCAGGAAGCGGAGCGGTTCGCCCTTGCCCGTCGTATGCGGCAGAACGGTCCGGCAGCCTCTGGCTTCGAGCGCGAGCAGGGCCGGGCGGGGGTCCAGCTCGCCGCGCATCGCCGCATAGCCGGCCACTGTGTTGCCGGGCGCGATGTCGACGGCCTGGAGCAGATGCGCCGCTGCGGCCCCCGCGGCCTCCGGAGCGTCGAGGAGCCCGCGCTGCGCCAGCGCGCAGCGGCGCAGCGCCCGTTTCGCCGCCGCGACGGTTGCGGACAAACGCGTCAGTCTTTCTCGATCGCGCCGGCCAGTGCCTCGATCCTGGCCGCCAGGTCTTCGATGGCGCCTGCGGCCTCGTCCTCCGCCCTTTTCCCGGCGCTCAAGGCATCCGCCTTGTCCTGCGCCGCTTTCAGGGCATCGCGTGCGCCTTTGGCATCGTCGGCGAACAGCAGGCTCGCCATCACGAGCAGCTGTTGATCGCCGATCTGTCCCATCGATTCGACCAGTTCACCGACCCGCGCTTCGACAAGACGGCCCAGGCCGCGCAAATGGTCTTCCTGGCCGTCCTCGCAGGCGACCTTGTAGGGGCGGCGGTTGATCGTCAGCGTCACGTCGCTCATGGGCCGCTCCCGGCGCGTTCGTTGTCGTTGATACCCGCCGCCCGGCGCACGTTGCCGAGGATTGCGTCGACCCGGTCCGCCACGGCTTCACGCTCGGCGACCAGTGCTGCATTCTCGCGTTGCGCCTCTTCCAGGGCATGGATCAGGTCGCTGATGTCGCCGGCGTTCGGTCCGGCGCCCGGTTCCACATTCAGCGCCTCCTTCATTTCGGCGAGGCGTTCGGATTGGGTATTCCGGGCGCGTTCGAGCCGAGCCACCGCGCGCGCCAAACGTTCCTGAGCTTTTTCGATTCGGGACATGGGTGAAGCCAGCAGACTGCGATTGCGAAATGGAGTAGGAGTATTCTTGTTACGTTTCCGGCCGTTACGGGCACCGCCTCACATGTCACAATAGGAAAATCGGACCAGCCGGTCAATCGCCCTTGAGACGGCCCCTGCGACGGGTGCGCGCGGTTGACGATACCGGGCTGCGGCTGCATTGTCGGCCCCGGTTCCGGATGCGGATTTCCGTCTTTCGCCCCAGCCTCGAACGGCCAGGCGGCATTTCTTCGGGCGGCCGGTCCGTCCTCACCGCCCGGTGGCTCGCCCATGTCAGATAGCTCTGTTTCCGTGCCGCACGACCGGATGGCCAACGCCATTCGTGCGCTCGCCATGGATGCGGTACAGGCCGCAAAGAGCGGCCATCCGGGAATGCCGATGGGCATGGCGGACGCGGCGACCGTCCTGTTCACGCAATTCCTGAAATTCGATCCGCGGCGGCCCGACTGGCCGGACCGCGACCGTTTCGTGCTCTCGGCCGGGCACGGCTCGATGCTGCTCTATGCCGTGCTGCATCTGACCGGCTATCCGGACATGACGATGGCGGAGTTACGCAATTTCCGGCAGTTGCACAGCCGCACCGCCGGGCATCCGGAATACGGCGCGGCGCCGGGCATCGAGACGACGACCGGGCCGCTCGGACAGGGGCTGGCCAACGCCGTCGGCATGGCGCTGGCCGAACGCATGATGAATGCACGCTTCGGCGACAATCTGGTCGATCACCGGACCTGGGCGGTCGCCGGCGACGGCTGCCTGATGGAGGGCATTTCGCAGGAGGCGATCACGCTGGCCGGCCATCTCGGGCTCGGCCGGCTGATCGTCCTGTTCGACGACAACGAAATTTCCATCGACGGGCCGACCGGCCTCGCGACATCCGACGACCAGGCCGGGCGCTTCGAGGCCTGCGGCTGGCACGTCCAGACGGTCGACGGGCACGATCCCGCTGCGCTGGCCGCCGCCATGCAGGCGGCCTGCGAAGATAGCCGGCCCTCGATGATCGCCTGCAGGACGGTAATCGGCTACGGCGCGCCGACCAAGGCCGGCACGGCGGCGACCCACGGCGCGCCCCTCGGCGACGAAGAAATCGCCGGGGCCCGCGAGCGGCTCGACTGGCGCCATCCGCCGTTCGAAATTCCCGCCGAGGTTGCGGAAGCATGGCGGACGGCCGGCGCCCGCGGTGCGGCCAACGCCGACGCTTGGGAAGCGCGGCTGGCCGCGGCCGATGAGAGGGTCCGCGCGGCGTTCCGGCGGGTGGCGGACGGTGCGCTGCCCGCGGGCCTCGGCGATGCCGTCAACGCGCTCAAGCAGCAGTTTGCCGCCGAGGCGCCGAAGATGGCGACGCGCCAGGCGTCCGGCAAAGTCCTGGACCGGCTCACGCAGGCCGTCCCCGAGCTGGCCGGC
Source organism: Rhodospirillaceae bacterium (assembly GCA_028819475.1). Classification (NCBI taxonomy): domain Bacteria; kingdom Pseudomonadati; phylum Pseudomonadota; class Alphaproteobacteria; order Rhodospirillales; family Rhodospirillaceae; species Rhodospirillaceae bacterium. The sequence goes on along the minus strand of JAPPLJ010000067.1, from coordinate 66,610 downwards.
GGTTCGGCCGACCTCACGGGGTCCAACAACACCCGCACCGCTATGCACAGCGACATCGCCGCGGGCGATTTCTCGGGCGGCTATATCCGCTACGGCGTCCGCGAACACGGCATGGCGGCGGCGATGAACGGCATGGCGCTGCACGGCGGGCTGATTCCCTATGGCGGCACTTTCCTCGTCTTCACCGACTATGCCCGGCCGGCGATCCGCCTGTCGGCCCTGATGGAGCAGCGGGTGATCTATGTGATGACCCACGACAGCATCGGGCTCGGCGAGGACGGGCCGACCCATCAGCCGGTCGAGCATCTGGCCGCCCTGCGCGCCATGCCCAACCTCAACGTCTTCCGCCCGTGCGACGCCGTCGAGGTGGCGGAATGCTGGGAACTGGCGCTCCAGGCGCGCGAGACCCCCTCCGTCCTGGCGCTGACCCGGCAGGGCCTGCCGACCCTGCGCACCGATCACCGGGCAGAGAACGCCTGCGCGCGCGGGGCGTATGTCATTGCCGGGTCCGGCGGGGACCGGCAGGCGACCCTGCTCGCCTCCGGCTCCGAGGTTTCGATCGCCGTCGAGGCGCAGGCGCTGCTGAAAGGGGAGGGCATCGAAGCCGCCGTGGTGTCCTTGCCGTGCTGGGAGTTGTTCGAGCGCCAGCCCGACGACTATCGCGCCGCCGTGCTGGGCGATGCGCCCCGGATCGCCTGCGAGGCGGCGTCCGGCTTCGGCTGGACACGCTGGACCGGAGAGGACGGCAGCTTTGTCGGGATGGGGAGCTTCGGCGCCTCCGCCCCGGCGCCCCGGCTCTACGAGCATTTCGGCATCACGGCCGCGGCGCTTGCCGAAGCGGCCAGGACGGTTGTCGCCGGCCGGGACTGAGCCGGCCGTTCGGACGGAAGCAGACAGGAGAAACCATGGCTGTAAGGGTTGCCATCAACGGCTTCGGCCGGATCGGCCGGCTGGTCTACCGGGCGGCGCTGGAGTCCGGGCGGACGGATGTCGCGTTCGTCGCGATCAACGATCTCGGGCCGGTCGCGACCAGCGCCCACCTGCTGCAATACGATTCGGTGCACGGTACCCTGCCCGGGCGGATCGAGACCGGCGAGGACTGGATGGACGCCGGGCGCGGCCGGGTGAAGGTCCTGTCCGAGCGCGACCCGGCCCGGCTGCCCTGGGGCGACCTCGATATCGATGTTGTGATGGAATGCACCGGCCTGTTCGCCAGCCGGGAAAGGGCGGGCGCCCATCTGGCCGCCGGGGCGAAGAAGGTCCTGGTCTCGGCGCCGGCCAGCGGCGCGGACCTGACGGTGGTCTACGGCGTCAACGACGACCGGCTGGAGGCCGGCCATACCGTCGTCTCGAACGCCTCCTGCACCACCAACTGCCTGGCGCCGGTCGCCCATGTGCTGCACGGCGCCATCGGCATCGAGCGCGGCTTCATGACGACGATCCACGCCTTCACCGGCGATCAGCCGTCGGTCGATACCCTGCACAAGGACCTGCGCCGGGCCCGGGCGTCGGCGGTCTCGATGATCCCGACCTCGACCGGCGCGGCCCGCGCGGTCGGCCTCGTCCTGCCGGAGCTGAACGGCAAGCTGGACGGCACATCGATCCGCGTGCCGACGCCGAACGTCTCGCTGATCGACTTCACCTTCACCGCGCCGCGCGACACCACGGTGGAGGAGGTCAACGGCGCCGTCGTCGCGGCCGCGGAAGGACCGCTCGCCGGCGTGCTGGCGACCAGCGAGGCGCCGCTGGTCTCCGCCGACTTCAACCACAACCCGGCCAGCTCGACCTTCGACCTGACCCAGACCCAGGTGATCGAGGGCCGGTTCGTCCGCGTGCTCAGCTGGTACGACAACGAGTGGGGCTTCTCCAACCGCATGAGCGACACCGCCGCGAAGATGGGCGCGTTGGGGTAGGCAAAGCGCCACGCCGCAGGGCTCCTTGGTCCGAGTCGCTTGACCCCCGGGAAGGCTGTGCCAGTCTTTCCGGATGTCCACGCCGCACCGCCTCGAAACCGCCCGCCTGACCGCCCGGCCGATATCGCTGGACGATGTCGCGCAGCTGCAGGCGCTGCACCGGGCCGAGGCGGTGGCCGAGCATATCGGCGGCTCGTGGACGCTCGACCGCAGCGAGCAGTTCGTGCGCGGCGCGGTCGAGCACTGGCAGCGCATGGGCTACGGCCAGTGGATGTTCAGCGAGAAGGCGGGCGGCCGGACCGTCGGGCGCAGCGGCCTGCGCCACTACTATCTCGACAACCGCGACGAGATCGAACTGCTCTACGCCTTCGAGCCGGCGGTCTGGGGCCGGGGCTACGGTACCGAGGCGGCGGTCGCGGTGGTCGATTTCGCCTTCGGGACGCTCGGCGTCGACAGCATCGTCTCCTTCACCCTGCCGGACAATCCGGGCTCCTTGCGCGTGATGGAAAAGGCCGGCCTGACCTTCGAGAAGGAGATGATCCGCCTCGAACCGCCGGCTTTCCTGGTCTACCGGCTGACCCGCGGGGACTGGGAAGCCGCCCGTTGACCGGCCCGGTTTCCGCGGAGCGGCCCGACCTGTGGCAACTGCGGTTCTCCGGAAGCCGGCAACTGGTCGATGCTTCGGAACCCCTGTTCCAATCGGCGCTTTCGGTCGCCCGGGTGCGGGCAGGCGGACCTGGCAAGGAATGGACGCTCGAAGCCCTGTTCGACAGCGAACCCGCCGCGGTGCCGTTCGAGGCCGGGCTGGCGCTTGCCGCCGAAGCCCTTGGCGTACTGGCGCCCGCTGTCGAGATCGCCCGCCTCGAACCGCGCGACTGGCTGGCCGAGAACCGGGCGGGCCTGACGGAGATCGCAGTCGGGCGCTTCCGCATCGTCCCGGAGCACCGGCGCAGCGAAGCGCCGCGGTCGCATTTGCTGGATCTCTATGTCGACGCCGGGCCGGCCTTCGGCTCGGGCCGGCACGAGACGACGCAGGGCTGCCTGCTGCTGCTGGAGGAGATCGCGCGGACGCGGCGACCGCGGCGTATCCTCGACCTCGGTGCGGGGTCCGGCATTCTCGCCCTGGCGGCGGCGCAGCTTTGGAAATGTCCGGTCGTTGCGACAGATGTCGACCCGGTCGCCGTGCGGACGGTCCGGGCCAACGCCGTGCGCAATGGCCACCTGCCCCGGATCGACGCGCGCTGCGGCCGCGGCCTCGACCCGGTGCGCCGCGAGCAACCGTTCGACCTGGTCATCGCGAACATCCTGGCGGGCCCGCTGGCCGACATTGCGCCGGAATTGCGCGGCGCCGTCGCGCGGCGCGGGCAACTGATCCTGTCCGGAATCCTGTCGAACCAGGAAAACCGCGTGCTCTGCCGCTACCGGGCCGCCGGTTTCCGGCTCGAGCGTCGGCTCGTCAGGGGGTCGTGGTCCAGCTACCGGCTGAGGCTTCGCTGAACCATTGCCGGCGCGGCACCCGTACCTCCCGGGCGTAAACTATGCCGCGCGGCGTCTGGCGGGAGAAGAGCCGCCGCAGAGCGTTCCATGCGCCGAGGGCATACGAGCGCAGGAACCGGGCGCGCAGGGCGGCGGCGTCGCGGCGCACCGCCAGTTCGTCGAAACCCGTGACGCTCCGGGTCGATTTCGATAGAAACATTGTCGGAAACATTGTCCGGGGACCTTCGTTGGGTGGAACCTGTTGTCCTGCCCGTCAAATGAGGCGCGCCGGAACCGGCACAATCGACCGAAACCCTCGTCTGCCATGCGCATGTTGCATATCTCCACCCCTTCAAAAGGCCCCGACGCGCCCTACCGCGTCGCCGGTAATCGCGCATGACGTCCCCGGATTCAACTCACCGGACCGCCGGGCGCGTGGCCGCCCTGCGCGCCTTGCTGGCGCAGGACGGCCTCCAGGGGTTCGTGGTCCCGCGCGCCGACGCGCATCAGGGCGAATATGTGCCGCCCCATGCCGAACGCCTGGCATGGCTGACCGGTTTCACCGGCTCGGCGGGTCTGGCGATCGTGCTGGCGCAGAAGGCGGCGATCTTCGTCGACGGGCGCTACACATTGCAGGTCGGAGACCAGATCGATCCGGCGGTGTTCGAGGTCCGCCACATCACCGACGAACCGGCCGCGGCCTGGCTGCGCGAATCGCTGAGCGGCGGCGGGCGGCTCGGCTACGATCCGTGGCTGCACACCGCCGAGGGCGCGGCGCGGCTGCGCGCCGCCTGCGAGGCGGTCGGCGCGGAGCTTGCGCCGGTGACGGAGAACCCGATCGACCGGCTCTGGGAAGACCGGCCGGCCAAGCCGGATGCTCCGTTCGAAATCCATCCGCCGGAACTGGCCGGCGAGACTTCGGCCGACAAGCGCGCGGCGCTGGCGGAAAAGCTCGCCGAACGCGGCGTCGAGGCCGCTATGCTCACCCTGCCGGATTCGATCGCCTGGCTGCTCAATATCCGGGGCCGCGACGTGCCGCGCACGCCGTTTCCGCTCTCCTTCGCCATCCTGCGCAACGACGCCACGGTCGCCCTGTTTGCCCCGGCCGGCAAAATCGATGCGGCGCTGGCGGACCATCTGGGCGGCGATATTGCCCTTGAGCCGCCGGATGCGTTCGAAGCGGCGCTGGGCGGCTTCGCCGGCCGCAAGGTGCTGGCCGATCCGGCGAGCGCGGCCGACCGGATCTTTCAGGTGCTGGACGCGGCAGGCGCCCTTGTCGAGCGCGGCGCCGACCCGTGCCAGTTGCCCAAGGCGTGCAAGAACGCCGTCGAACTGGAGGGCGCGCGCAACGCCCACCGGCGCGACGGCGCGGCGCTGACCCGCTTCCTCGCCTGGCTGGCCCGGGAGGCGCCGGGCGGTGCGGTCGACGAAATCGCTGCCGCCGACCGGCTGGAGGGCTTCCGGCGCGAGTCCAACCTGCTGCGCGACCTGAGTTTCGACACGATCTCCGGCGCCGGCCCGAACGGCGCCATCGTGCACTACCGGGTGACGCCGGAGACCAACCGCCGGCTGGAGCCGGGCGCGCTCTACCTGGTCGATTCCGGCGGCCAGTATGCCGACGGCACGACCGACGTGACCCGGACGGTCGCCATCGGCGCGCCGACTGCCGAAATGCGCCGGCATTTCACCCTGGTGCTCAAAGGCCACATCGCGCTCGCGGCCGCGCGGTTCCCGGAGGGGACGACCGGCAGCCAGATCGACGCCCTGGCCCGCATGGCGCTGTGGGCCGACGGGCTGGACTACGACCACGGCACCGGCCACGGCGTCGGCAGTTACCTCTCGGTCCACGAAGGGCCGCAGCGCATCTCGAAGCTGCCCAACAGCATCGCCCTGAAGCCCGGCATGATCGTCTCCAACGAGCCCGGCTATTACCGGACCGGTGAATACGGCATCCGCATCGAGAACCTGGTCGCGGTGCAGGAGGTCGAGGTCCCCGGCGCCGAGCGGCCGATGCTCGGCTTCGAGACCCTGACCCTGGCGCCGATCGACCGCGCCCTGATCGACCGCGACCTTCTCACGGCGGACGAAACGGGCTGGGTCGACGGCTACCACGCCCGGGTCCGCGAGACGATCGGACCGCTGGTCGATCCGGAAACCGCGGCCTGGCTGGAAGAGGCGACCCGGCCGCTTTAGCGTCCGGCTGTACGGTTAGCACGATCTAGGACTATTTCCCCTTATTCTTGAGCGATCATTCAATTTCTTCATGCCCCGTCAACCGCAGATTTCCGCCGTTTTCAGCTAGGTGTAAAATAAAACAGACCGGTCTTTCCACCATGTTTTTTTGCCGCCGGCCCGCCCGCACTGCCGTTGGTATGTTCATATAATGTTCCATACCACCGAAGTCAACACCTCCCCCCCCCTTGGGGGAGGGGGTCAGGGGGAGGGGTATGCGGCCTCTGTTGCGGTGCGGGGATCGGACATTGGCGCGGCGGCAAGCGACCCCTCCCCTAACCCCTCCCCCAAGGGGAGGGGGATTCGGTCGGCGCCTTTTTCACAGAGGAATCCCTTTCGAGGCGGCCGCACGGCCGGTAGTCAGTCGGCGAAGAAGTCCAGCAGCCGGGCGTTCAGGACATTCGGTGCTTCTTCCGGGATGAAGTGGCCGCAATCCGGGATCGCGCCGCCGGTCACGTTGTCCGCGACCCGGCGCAGCGAGTCTTCCGTCTCCGTCCCGCGCCCGCGGCCGTGCGGATAGCTGACCGCGCCGCCCAGCGCGAGCACCGGCATCGGCAGCTTGAAGCGGGCGATGGCCTCGGCATTGGCCGCCGCATCCTCGGGCAGCGCGCGGTAATAGGCGAAGCCGGCGCGCAGGGCCCCCGGCTGCGTATAGGTGCGCAGATATTCGGCGATGTCGGCCGGGCCGATGGCGTCGGGCCGGTAGGCGAAGGTACGGTAGAACCAGCCGAGATAGTCGGCCTCGCGCCCGGTCACCAGGGCTTCGGGCAGGTCCGGCGTCAGGTGGAACTGGTGGTGCCAGCGCCGCCCGCCCTGGGAGAAATCGCCGCCGCAGCCGGGCACGGTGACGTCGAGGACCGCCAGCTTGCGCACCGCCTCCGGATGGGCGGCGGCGAGCGCATAGGCGACCGGGCCGCCCCAGTCGTGGCCCACCAGCATGAACGCGTCGTGGCCGAGATGCTCGTGCATCAGGCGCCAAATGTCCGCCGCTACAGTCCGCTTGTCGTAGCCGCCGGGCGGGCGCGAACTGTCGCCCAGGCCGCGCATGTCCGGCGCGATCACGGTATAGCGCCCGGCGAGCGCGGGAATGGTGTGGCGCCATTCCCACCAGGTCTGCGGCCAGCCGTGCAGCAGCACGACCGGCGGCCCGCTGCCCGCGGTCACATAGTGGAGCAGCACTTCGCCCAGGTCGGCGAAGCGATGCTCGAACAGGGGATCGTCCGGTGTCACGTTGGCGGCGGTTGTATCAGCGGCTTTAGGCGTCGTAGCGGCCGACGATTGAAACGCTGGACACGTTCTGGTGCGGGAAGCCGCCCAGATTGTGGGTCATGCCGATCTTCGGATCGTCGAGCTGGCGCGCGCCGGCGCGGCCGTGGAACTGGAGATACATCTCGTAGAGCATGCGCAGGCCCGAGGCGCCGATCGGGTGGCCGAAGCATTTCAGCCCGCCGTCGATCTGGCAGGGGATCCTGCCGTCGGCGTCGTAGAAGCCGTCGAGAATGTCCTTCCAGGCCGAGCCTTCCTCGGAGAGATAGAGGTCTTCCATCGTCACCAGCTCGGTGATCGAGAAGCAGTCGTGGACCTCGAACATGCTGACTTCGTCGCGCGGCCTGCGGATGTCCGCTTCCTTGTAGGCCCGTTCGGCGGCGCGCCGCGTGGTCATGAAATAGCTGCCGTCCCAGGAATTGTGGCTCGCTTCCTGGCCGTTCGAGACGGCGAGTTGCAGCGCCTTGACGCTCACCAGGTCGGTCTTGCCCAGGCTCCGGGCGATCTCCGGTGTGGTCACGAGGGCGGCGGCCGAACCGTCGGAGACGCCGCAGCAGTCGAACAGGCCGAGCGGCTCAGCGACCATCGGCGCGTTCAGCACGGTATCGATGTCGATTTCCTTGCGCAGATGGGCCTTGGGGTTCTTGGCGCCGTTGGCGTGGCTCTTGACCGAGACCCGGGCCATCGCCGTCTTGAGTTCGCCGGGGTCGACGCCGTGCTTGGCCGAATAGGCGGTCGCCAGCTGGGCGAAACTGCCCGGCGCCGAGGCGTTCGGCCAGACCATGTCGGCGACCGCGCCGCGGGTGCGCTGGGGCAGGCCGCCATAGCCGGTGTCCTTCAGTTTTTCGACGCCGACCGCCATCGCGATGTCCGCTGCGCCCGACGCCACGGCATAGCAGGCGCCGCGGAAGGATTCGGTGCCCGACGCGCAGTAGTTCTCGACCCGCGTCACCGGGATGTAGGGCAGGCGCAGGCTGACCGCGAGCGGCACGCCGGACTTGCCGACATGCTGTTCCTCGATCGCCGTCGAGAACCAGGCGGCGTCGATCCGGCTGCGCTCGATCCCGGCGTCCTCCAGGCATTCCTCGACCGCCTCGACGATCAGGTCCTCGGCGTTCATGTCCCACCGCTCGCCGAACTTCGAGCAGCCCATGCCCAGAATGGCCACCTTGTCCTTGATGCCGCGTGCCATGTTCTTCGTCCTTGCTGTGCCGCCGGCCAGGCTGACGGCCTTAACCTACGCCGCCATGCGCCGCTGGTGAAGCCAAGTCATACCGTTGCCGCGCTCTCATACCATTCCTCTGAAATATCCGCGTAGTCCGGATTTTCCCGTTCGATCAGCGGCGCTTTCTTCTCCCGCCGCCAGTTCTTCAGTTGCTTTTCGCGGGCGATTGCGTCCTCGATCCGGTCGTAGCGCTCGCACCAGAGCAGCCGATTCACGCGGTACTTCTTCGTAAAGCCTTCGACCGACCCGGACTTGTGCTCGGACAGGCGGCGTTCGAGATCGTTGGTCACGCCGATATACAGCACACCCGACCGGCTCCCGAGCATGTAAACGAAGCCGCCCTTTTCCATCGCGTCTCCCGATCCCGTCATTCCGGCTTGCTACGAAACCGCAAACCTTACCCGTCATTCCGACCGGAGCCGCCCACCGGGCGGCGGAGTGGAGGAATCTCGTCGCAAGACTCCGGTTCCTGTCGTCGGGTTCGAGCCGAGATTCCTCCACTCGCTTCGCTCGGTCGGAATGACGATCGGGGGTTTGCGCTCGGTCGGAATAACGAGGGAGGGAAAACGGAGTTCAAACCTTCACCCCCAGCGCCTCGGCCAGTTCCGGGAAGCTGTCCACGGCGATGTCGCAGGCGGGATTCGGTTCCGGGTCAGGCGGGCCGTCCGGCCCCCATTCGTCGGGCCGGCGCACGAAGGCGGTCTTGAAGCCGACCGCCCGGGCGGCGTCGAGGTCGAAATTGTGGCAGGCGACCATCAGGCATTCGCCCGGCTCGAGCTGGAGGCGCGCGGCGACGGTCAGGTAGGCTTCCGGCAGCAGCTTGTATTTGCCGATGCCCTCGCAGCTGAACACCGCGTCCCAGGACAGGCCGTTGCGCTTCGCCGTGTCCAGGATCAGCCGGTAGGACAGGATGGTGAAGGAGCAGACCAGGTAGCGCGCGCGCAGCTTCGGCTGCACCGCCGGAAAGTCCGGCCAGCATGTGAAATTGTGCGCCGCGTCCCAGGCGATGGCGTGGAAATCCTCCTCTGTGAAGGCGTCCAGCCCGTTTTCCTGCGCGATGGCCTCCAGCGAGAAGCGGTGGGCGTCGTCGAAATTGTAGCCCGGCGGTTCGTGCTCGCCGAGGTTGAGCATGGCCTTGAGGCCGCGGCGGCGCAGTTCGTTGGCCAGCGCCGGCCAGTCCCGCGCGATGCCGTGGCGCATGCCGGCGGCGGCGAGCGCGTCCCGGAAACCGCTGTGCCAGTCGAGGATCGTGCCGCCGGTATCGAAGGTCAGGGCCTTGACGTCGCTCAGGCTCATGTTGCGCCTCCCGTTGCATCTTCCGCCGTGTGGTCCGGCGTCGCTTTCCAGAAATACTTGATGAATCCGCGCTTGTCGTCGACCGCACGGCGGCGAAACACCATGCGCACCGGCATGCCGACCGCGACCTCGCCGGGCGCGACGTCGGTCATGTCGGCCATCAGCCGGCCGCCCTCGTCGAACACCACCATGCCGAAATGGGCCGGCGGGTCGGGCGAATAGGTCAGGTTGTCGGCCGTCCAGCTCTGCACCGTCGCCGGGATTTCGGCGAAGGGGTGCGGGTCCTGGCTGTTGAAGGCGCCGCAGTTCGGGCTGACGCAGGCCCGGGTCCTGGGATATTGCACCGTGCCGCAGATCCGGCATTTCCCGCCGACGAAGCCGAGCACCATGTCGCGGTTGCGGTAGAGCGCGCTGAGCGCCGTCGGCGCGTCGACTTCGGATCGGATGCCCCGGTCCTGCTCCAGCAACTCGTTGAAGCTGAGATAGCGGTTGTAGTTGGTCTCCTCCCGGCGCCGGGCGAGATACCCTTTCACGCCCTGGCGCGGTGGCAGCGAAGCGAGGGCGCCGGTCGTGCGGAACAGCAGCACGTCGCAACCCTGGCCCCAGCCGACGACCATGATCGTCTCGCCGGGCTCCGCTTCCTGCAGGCAGTCGACCAGCATGACCAGCGGATGGGCGGTCCCGGCCTCGCCGAGTTGCGCCTGGAGGGTGTCGCGCACCGCGTCGGGCGCGATGCCGCTCATGGCCGCCACCTTCTGCGGCACGCCGCGGATCAGGGCCGGCATGATGAACCGGTCGATGGCGCCGCCGTCGAGGCCCGTCGCTTCGAGCGCCGCCGCGATGGCGCGCGGGGCGATCTTGAAATAGCCCTCGTCGCGGATCCAGCGCTCTTCCCAGTTGTAGTCGTATTTCGCATCGCCGCCGCGGTAATGGTCGACGAAGTCCGTCGAAAGCTGGTGCCCGCCGAGATAGTCCGCGACGACATCGCCGCTCCCGACGGTAAAGGCCGCCGCGGCATCGCCGAACTGCAATTCCTGCGGGCCCGAGGCCCGGGTCCGGCGCTTGTCGGCGGCGACGAACAGCGAATCGCCGGCCGCTGCATTACGCAGGGCGTTCAGCAGGCCGGAAGTGCCGGCGCGCTGGGAGGCGGCGAAGTCCATCGTTACGACGGTTTCGTCGAAGTTCAGCGCCGTGGCGAGGATTCCGGCGTTCTGCCGGTCGTCGAAGGGCAGGGTGGTCGAGGCGAAGGTCACCGCCGCGATGGCGGGCGCGTCCTCATCGAGCCGCGCCGGGGTCAGGCAGTCGCGCGCGGCCTCGACGGCCATGGTCAGGCTGTCCTCGTCCCAGTTGCAGATCGCGCGCTCGCCCTTGGCCAGTCCCTTGATCGCCGGGTTGAACCAGGCGTTGGCCTCGGCGATCTCCCTGCGGCTCAGCCGCAGCCGCGGGACATAGGCGCCATAGGCCTTCAGGCCGACGGTGTCGCTGCCGGGCATCCTTTCCGTTTCCCTCCGCAATGCGTCAATCGGGCGTCGCGCCCCTTATGGCGCATCTGTCCGCCGCCCGTCACCGGTTTGCGACAATGGGCCGGTCCTTCGAGACGGGCGTTTCGAGACGGCGCTGGCGCGCCTCCTCAACGCCCTCCTCAGGATGAAGCTGAAAATGTTGAACCAATATTCTCTTCATCCTGAGGAGGGGCTGAGGAGCGATCCGTCAGGATCGCGTCTCGAAGCCCCGTCTCGAAGGACGCTCACGACCCGCCCGCCTTGCGGAAGTCCGGCTTCTGCTTGTTCAGGAATGCCTCGAAGCCGATCCGGGTCTCCTCGTCTCTGAACGAATCGGCGATGAAGCCGCCTTCCATGTCGAGCTGTTCGCCGAAGCTGTTGCCCGGCGCGGCGTCGATCAGCCGCTTGATCCGGCCGATGGCGTTCTGCGGCCCATCGGCGAGGCGGCCGGCCAGCGCCATCGCCTCGTCCAGCGCTCCGCCCGGTTCGGTAAGCCGGTTGATCACCCCGTGCCGGTGCAGGGTCTCCGCATCGACCGGATCGCCGAACAGGCACAGCTCGGTCACAAGGTGGCGCGGCAGCAGGCGCATCAGCGAAGCGGTCGCGCCGCCGTCGGGGCTGAGCCCGATCTTGACGTAGGCGACGACATAGCGGGCGTCGCGCGAGGACACGATCAGGTCGCAGGCCAGCGCGAGCGAGACGCCGGCTCCGGCGGCAACCCGCTCGACCGCGGCGATCACCGGCTTGGGACACGCGCGAATTGCCTTGATCCAGCCGTGGAGCAGGCCGACCGAGCCCAGGCTGACCGAACGCGGCTGCTTCCGCCGCTCCGGGAAGTTGCCGACATTGCCGCCGGAGCAGAAGACGCCGTTCGCCCCGGTCAGCACGAGGGCGCGCACCGCCGGATCGCTGCCGGCGTCGACGATGGCCGCGGTCGCCTTCTCGTAAATCTCCCGGGCGATGGCGTTGCGGGTCTCGGGATTGTCGAGGGTCAGGAGCAGGATCTCGCCCCGGCGCTCGATGTGGATGTCAGCAGGCATGGCGGTGTGGCGTTCGGCGGAAGGGATGCTGCGGTATGTCAGGAAATGTCATGAAATGTAATGCGACCTCCACGGCACGGCGCGCGCGGGAAATCATGGTCCGGTGCGGATGTGTCGGGAAATGTCATGATCCGTCATGATCCTGTGTCTCCACTCTCCTTGCCGCCCCGGCCTTGAGCCGGGGCCCAGGGGCGACCCAAAAGACGTTGGCTGGCGGCCCCTGGACCCCGATGGGGTGGACGCCTCCTGCCGACGGCATCGCGATGTGCCAGGTTGGCGGTGTTGTTAAACGCCAAGCGAGGAAGGAGGCGTCCATGGGACAGGTTAGCATGATCGGGATCGATCTGGCGAAGAACAGCTTTCAGCTGCACGGGATGCAGGCGGACGGGTCGGTGGCGTTCCGCCGCAAGCTGGGCCGGGCGAAGCTGCTCGGCTTCGTGGCGGCGCAGCCGCGCTGTGTCGTGGCGATGGAGGCGTGCGGCGGGGCGCACCACTGGGGCCGGGAGATCGGCGGTCTCGGTCATACGGTGCGCCTGGTGCCGCCGTCTTATGTCAAGCCCTACGTCAAGCGGCAGAAGAACGACGCGACGGATGCCGCGGCGATCTGCGAGGCGGCGTCGCGGCCGACCATGAACTTTGTGGCGGTCAAGACCAGGGAGCAGCAGGCGCGTATGATGCTGTTCCGGACGCGCGATCTCCTGGTGCGCCAGCGCACCCAGACCATCAATGCCCTGCGCGGCCATCTGGCGGAGTTCGGCATCGTGGCGCCCAAGGGCCGGGTCCATGTCGGCCGGCTGGCCGAAGCGCTGGCCGACCCGGCGGCGGAACTGCCGGATGCGGTGCGCGCGCTGGGCGGGCTGCTGCTCGGGCAGATCGCCGGCTTCGACGACAAGATCGCCGGTCTGGAGAAGGAGGTGCGTAGCGAGGCGTACCGGGACGAAGACGCGGTGCGGCTGATGAGCGTGCCGGGGATCGGCCCGGTCTGCGCGCTGGCGATCCAGGCGTTCGCGCCGCCGCTGGAGGGCTTCGGGCGGGGCCGCGACTTTGCGGCCTGGCTCGGCCTGGTGCCGCGCCAGCACTCGACCGGCGGCAAGCCGCGGCTGGGCCGGATATCGAAGATGGGCCAGCGCGACTTGCGCCGGCTGCTGGTGGTCGGGGCGATGTCGGTGATCCAGAACGCGGTGCGGCGCGGCAAGATTGACGATCCGTGGCTCGCCGGGATGCTGGCGCGCAAGCCGCGAAAGCTGGTTGCGGTCGCGCTCGCCAACCGGATGGCGCGCATCGCCTGGGCCTTGACGATCAAACAGGAGAGCTACCGGGCGCCCGCGCCGGCCGCCGCCTGAGAACGGGCGGCGGCGGTGCGGACAGCCGTCGGGGATGCGGGCAGGTCGGAGGACGGGTAAGGGCAAACGGTCGACGAGACGGGACCGGGAAAACCATTCTCGATCCGGGGTGCCCCAGAGCACGTGACCCCGAATTGGACCCGGTCCGCGTATCTCCATACAGGCCCGCAGCGCAGCAACCGCCGCATCCAGAGGCCGGACACACGACTGCACCTGACCGCATGACCCGGACCGGACCAAAAACTGCTTGCATCCAGGGAGGCGTCCACACACGGATCGCCGCTGCGCGCCGTCCGGGGTAACAAAGGAGGATTGGGAGGTCATGAAATGTCATGATCCGTCATGACCGGCGCGCCGAAAAGGAAGCGGCGTTGCGCGCCATAACGCAAACTTGCCTTCCCGGCCGGTGCGCGCCTAGGTTCGCCCCGGACCGGCCCCCGACGACCGGGGGCCCCGCAACAGGGAGACTGTCATGAAATATGTGCTGCTCGGCAAGCAGAGCGACGAATGGCTGACCAGGCACGAGGAGCGGATCAGGCTGGCGCGCGCCAAGGCCAGCGAGCTCGGGATCGAGTTCGATTCGATCCACTACACCCAGGGCCGGTACGATTTCGTCGACATCGCGAGCGCGCCGTCGCCGGAAGCCATGCTCAATTTTTCCGTGTGGTATGTGAAGCAGGGATTCGGCTCCTTCGAGAGTCTGCCGGCGTTCGACGATGCGGCCATGGCAGCGGCATCAAGGGACCAATAGCGGCCCTCCTTTCGGACACAAATCCCGAATCCGGCAGTTTAGAGGAATTTAGTCAAAATCCTGCGCCGATCAACAGGTGCGGGCGTGTTGCGGCGTCAGAACTTGCCGGCCGTTGACGGGTAGTCGGCGATGCCCAGCGCGTCCCTGAAATCCGCCGACATCGCGGCTTTCTGGTCTTCCAGCGGAATGCCGGTCGCGTCGGCGATCCGCACGACCGCGTTGAAGATGGCGAGCACGCTGGCGGCGTCGACCAGCGCTGCGCCGCCGATCTCCGCGTGCAGCCGGTCGCGCGCCGCGGCAAAGTCCTGCCCGCCGTCGAAGAAGGCGTCGGCGTAGGCGGTCAGCGCCGCCGCCGCGGCAACACCGCTGCCGCTGCCGCCGTCTTTCTCCCGGTCGGGCACGATGGCCGCCAGATCGTAGTCATCGCCGGTATGCTCGCCGCTCCCCCGGAGCAGCACCGCGTGGCTGGTGGTTCAGTAGACGCACTGGTTGATCGCCGAAACCCGGGCGGCGAGGAACTCGATCTGGGCGTGGGTCAGCGCGCGGTATTCGGTACCGAAATCGCGCAGTTGCGCGTCGGGCAGGTAATGCTCGGCGTCCAGATCGAAGAATCCGACGACCTCCGCCGGCACGAGGGAGAGCGCCCGGTGGATGTTCACGGCGGCCAGTCCGTCATACATGCCGGCCTCCGCCCCGGTCAGGTCCTCGGGCGCGACCGTCGGCATCCAGGCCAGCCCGTCTTTCGCCCCGGCGGGCCGCCGCCGGCGCGGTTCGCCGGGCACCGGCGCCGGCAGGGCGTGGCGCGGCAGGCCCATGGCGTCGCAGAAGCTGTCGACGGCGACGACCGTGGCGATGACGGCGACGGTCTCGACATATTCCGCGTCGCTCAGGCCGCCCGCCAGCGCATCCTCGTAGAACCGACGGGTCAGGCGCTCTGGATCGGTGCGGATGCGGTGGATGACTTCGACCAGCACCTCCGGTAACCCGGTCGCCGCGGTGTGCGTCCCGCTGACGGCATAGGGCGAGAGCGCCGCCTTGCGCTCGATGCAGAAGGCGCAGTCGGGCGCCGCGCGGGTCTCCTCGGCGATCGCGATGCGCATCGCGGCCGGCCACCATTCGCCCGGCTCGCCCAGCCGGGCCCAGGCGCGCCGCTGCGAGGCCGCCAGACCGTCGCGCACCGGCAGCGGGCTGTGACGGTAGTCGAAGGTCTCGACCGTTCCGGTTTCGGCGGGCATGGTCCGGCTCCCGTTCGCGGCGTCCACAGGCTTTGCGGCGCGTTACGGCACAGGGATTATAGCTTGGCGGTGGCCTTGGGAAGAGCCTGGCGCTTGCACCCCTTCTCCGCTCCCCTCCGTGCCGTTGCCGGTCCCGATCGAACCGACTATGTTGGACGTATGACGACCTTCGACGCCCTTGCCGTTGCCCGTGACCTTGAAGCGGCAGGAGATAGAACGCCGGCAGGCTGAAGCCATGGCCGATGCATGCCAGCGGGCTGCGGGTGCAGGGGCGCCGGTGACGCGCCCGGAACTGGAAGCCGCGCTCGCCGCGCTTGAAGCGCGCATGACCTGGCGGCTGTTCGGCGGAATGGCTGCCATGATCGGTCTTGGGGTGGCGATAATCAAATTGCTGCCTTGACGCCGGAGTCCGCGTGCGCGGACGATTCGGCGAGCCAGCGGTCGAGGTCTGCGAGCGCCCGCGCTGCCATGGCCTGTTTGCGGGCGCGGCCCTTGAGGCGTTTGCCTTCGGCCGGCACCGGCGGCGGCATCAGGCCGAAATTGACGTTCATGGGCTGGAAACTGTCGGCCGCCGCGCCGCCGGTGATGTGGCGCAGCAGGGCGCCCAGCGCCGTGGTATCCGGCGGCGGCGCAAAGGTCCGTCCCAGCCGCTCGGCCGCCGCCATGCACCCGGCGAGCAGGCCGATCGCCGCGCTCTCGACATAGCCCTCGACGCCGGTGATCTGGCCGGCGAAGCGCAGCCGGGGATCGGCCTTCAGGCGCAGGCCTTCGTCCAGCAGTTTCGGGCTGTTCAGGAAGGTGTTGCGGTGGATGCCGCCGAGCCGGGCGAAGCGCGCCTTCTCCAGCCCCGGAATCGTCCGGAAGATTTCGGTCTGGGCGCCGTGTTTCAGCTTGGTCTGGAAACCGACCATGTTGAACAGGGTGCCGAGCGCATTGTCCTGGCGCAGTTGCACGACGGCGTAGGCGCGCCGCCCGGTGCGCGGGTCGGTCAGGCCGACCGGCTTCATCGGGCCGAAGCGCAGGGTCTCCCGGCCGCGCGCCGCCATGACCTCGATCGGCAGGCAGCCCTCGAAATAGGGCGTGTCCTTCTCCCAGTCCTTGAATTCGGTCTTGTCGCCGGCGAGCAGGGCGTCGATGAAGCCTTCGTACTGCGCCTCGTCCAGCGGGCAGTTGATGTAGGCCTTGGCGTCGCCGCCCGGGCCCGGCTTGTCGTAGCGCGACTGGCGCCAGGCGACGCTCCCGTCGATCGAATCGGCATGGACGATGGGCGCGATGGCGTCGAAGAAGGCGAGCGAGTCCTCGCCGGTCAGGTCGAGGATCGCCTGCGCCAGTGCCGGGGAAGTCAGTGGCCCGGTCGCGACGATGACCGTGTCCCATTCGGCGGGCGGCAGGCCGGCGACTTCGCCGCGCCGGATTGAGACCAGCGGATGCGCCTCCAGCCGCGCCTGCACCGCGGCAGCAAAGCCGTCCCGGTCGACCGCCAGGGCGCCGCCCGCTGGCACCTTGTGTTCGTCGGCCGCCGCAAGGATGAGCGAGCCGCAGCGCCGCATCTCCGCGTGCAGCACGCCGACGGCGTTGGCTTCGGCGTCGTCCGAGCGGAAGGAGTTCGAGCAGACCAGCTCGGCGAGCGTATCCGTCTGGTGCGCGTCCGTGCCACGCTCCGGCCGCATCTCGTGGAGGATCGCCGGAACGCCGGCCATCGCCGCCTGCCACGCCGCTTCGCAGCCCGCCAGGCCGCCGCCGACGATGTGGATGGGGGAGATCGGAGCGTTCATGGCGGGAATATTGTCGAGCAGCGAATGCCGGGGAAGGGGCAGCCAGACCGGCTATGGCAATTTGTGTGTGACAGCCATGGCGAAGGCGCCCTGCCGCACCTCGTCATTCCGACCGAGCGAAGTGAGTGGAGGGATCTCGGCTGGGCCTCAAAAACAGGCACCGGACGCCGGCGACGAGATTCCTCCACTACGCGATCCTTTCGGATCGCTTCGGTTCGAATGACGGCATTTGGCGTGCCGCGCCACTCTATTCCACCTCCCGGATATCCAGCTCTTCCGCCACCATCCGGCGCATCAGGGCGTTGCCGTCGTCGGAGACGGCGAGGTCGAGAAACAGGCGGCTTTCCAACTGCAGCGTCTCCGGGTCGACGGGCGGCAGGGCGGCGCGCACCAGCCGCTTGATGTGGGCGAGCGCCTGCGGCGGGCGGCGCGCCAGTTCGCGGGCGATGTCCCGGGCTCGCGCGGCGGCGTCCGGCGCGACCTCGTGGACCATGCCCAGCGCAAGCGCCTCCTCCGGGCCGACGGTGCGACCGCGCAGGGTCATTTCCAGCGCCCGCGCTTCGCCGACCAGCCGGGCCAGCCGCTGGGTGCCGCCGGCGCCGGGCAGGATGCCGAGCCGCGCTTCCGGCAGCCCGTAGGCATGGTCGCCGGCCTCGGCGATGCGCAGGTCGCAGGCCATCGCCAGTTCCCAGCCGCCGCCCATCGCCGTGCCGTTGAGCGCCGCGACCACCGGCTTCGGCAGCGCCTCCAGCCCTTCGGCGATCCGGTTCATCGGGTGGTGGTCGACCGGCGTCGTCTCGTCGAAGCGCCGGCCCCTGGCGCGCAGGGCATCGGACAGCGCGGCCAGTTCGGCGACCGAATAGTGCCAGATGAACACGCCCGGCACGCCGCCTTGCAGGATCACGGCCCGCACATCGTCCGCCGCCATCGCCGGCAGCAGGGCGAGCAACTCCTCCGCCATCGCGCCGGTGAAGAACCCCTCCGGCGGGTTGGCGAAGGTGACGGTCAAAATGCCGTCTTCGAGGGTGTGGCGTACGGCGGTCATGGCATTCGGGTTCCTTCCCAGGGAAAATTCTGCACTGCGCGATTCCTCACCCCCCTCAGATACCGTGAAGGCTTCCGGAAGCAACGGTCGGAAACCCGCTGTCGGGTCTTCGGGCGAGCGGGTTTAAGACTCTCCGCGCTTGGTTGCATATCGCATACCGATATGCGATATTTTGGAAGGTATGATTCGGAGCTTCCGCTGTAAGGACACCGAGCGCCTTGCCAATGGCTATCGGGTGCGGCGTTTCGTTGGCTTCGAGCGGGTTGCGCAGCGCAAACTCACGCAACTGGATGCCGCCGCAACACTGGACTTTCTCCGGGTTCCGCCCGGGAACCGTCTGGAGGCGCTGCGGGGCGACCGGAAAGGCCAATACAGTATCCGGATCAATGACCAATGGCGGCTCTGCTTCCGCTTCGTCGATGGAGACGCTTGGGATGCCGAGATCGTCGATTACTACTGATCTCAATCGAGGACACACCGACATGACCTTGTTGGAACCGGTACATCCCGGCGAAGTTCTCAAGCACGATTTTATGGAGCCTTTCGGCTTGTCCGCCACGGCGCTGGCGAAGGCGATCGGGGTGACACCGGCGCGCATTGCCGAGATCGTCCGCGGTCGCCGCGGCATCACCGCCGAGACCGCGCTGCGTCTGGCGCGGTACTTCGGCACCGACGCTCGGAGCTGGATGAACCTCCAGGACCGGTATGAACTCATGCTTGCGGAACGGAACGAAGCCTCCGCCCTGCGCGCCATTCGTCCGCGCAAATCGGCGTGAGCGCAGCCGATTCGGCCCGATACGATGCGGTCCGTTTTCTTCCGGTAACCCCGGAAGCGCAACGAGGCCCCAAAGCTTTTGACCTGCAAAGGGCCGCCCGCTAGGGTCGCGCCTGTCCCGGAAAACGACGACCGAACCGGCATGACCAGCCCGCGCATGATCCACCCGCTCGCCGGGATCGACTATCCCCGTCAGTGCCGCGACTGGGAGGAGACGCCCTATACCAAGGCGCTGGGCGATGCGCTGGAAAGCCTGTTCGACCGCAGCGTCCACGATCTCGACGGCATCGTCGCCGGCCTGAACGAAGCCGATGTGGCGCCGCCGGACGGCGGGCGCTGGACCGCCGAGATATTCCAGGCCGAAATGGCCCGCCTTGGCACCTGACCCGCGGTCCGGACCGCTTCTGGCGCCCATGCTCCGGCTCAGCTTCAAGGATGTCTCGCGCTATTTCCCGCCGGTGCGCGGCCGGACCGGCAGCGAGGGCGTGCTCGCGGTCGAGGGCGTCAGCATCGACATCGCGGATGGCGAGGTCGTCGCGCTGATCGGGCCGAGCGGCTGCGGCAAGAGCACCCTGCTCAACCTGGCGTCCGGCCTCGACCGGCCGTCCCAGGGCGAGATTTTCGTCGACGGCGAACCGGTCAGCGGGCCGAACGAGCATGTCGCGTTCATGCTCCAGAAAGACCTGCTGCTGCCCTGGCGGACGATCCGCAAGAATGTCGAGTTCGGCCAGGAAATCCGCCGCATGGACGCGGCGCAACGCGAAGAGCGGGCGCGGAAATTCCTCCACCGCTACCATCTGGACGGCTTCGCCAACCATTATCCGCACGAACTGTCCGGCGGCATGCGCCAGCGCGCGGCGCTTGCCCGCACCATGATGATGGACCCGGACGTGCTGCTGCTCGACGAGCCCTTCTCGGCGCTCGACGCCCAGACCAAGATGGTGCTCCAGCAGGACCTGGCCCAGACCGTGGCGGAAGAGAGGAAAACCGCCTTCCTGATCACCCACGACCTGGTCGAGGCGCTGGCGCTGAGCGACCGGGTGCTCGTCATGTCGCGCCGACCCGGCCGGATCATCGAGGAGATCCCGGTCGACATTCCCGGCCGAGACGATCCGATGCGGCGGCGCCAGCACGAGAAGATCGGCCCCATGACCGCCCGGCTGATGTCGCTGCTCGACATCGGCACGGTCGAGCAGACCGTCTGATGGCGGACGGCGCCCCGCTCGCGGTCACGCCCGACCGGGCGCCGGCGGAATCCGCCCGGTTCAGCCTGGCGTCCGCCGTCCAGCGCCGGGAGGTCTGGCTGAGCGCGCTGGCGCTCGTCGCCTTCCTGGCCGGCTGGGAATGGGGACCGCCCCTGCTCGGCATCGCGCCCTACAACATCCCGCGCCTGTCCGCAGTGTTCGAGGAAGGCGTCCATATGTGGGTGAACGGCGAGCTGCTGCGCCACACGCTGATCACCTGCTTCGAGGTCATCGTCGGCTTCGGCCTCGGCTGCCTGATGGGCGCCGTGATGGGCTACGTCCTCGGCATGTCGCGCCTGATGGAGGTCGTCGCCTCGCCCTATATCCTGGCGCTGCAGATCGCGCCCAAGGTCGCCTTCGCGCCGCTGTTCGTGATGTGGTTCGGCTACAACATCACGCCGCGCATCCTGACCGCGATCCTGATCGTCTTCTTCCCGGTGCTGATCAACGTGCTGACCTCGGTGCGCAGCGTCGATCCGTCGATGATCGACCTCGCCCGCCTGTTCAAGGCGACCCGGGCGCAGATCTTCTGGAAGATCGAGTTTCCGTGGTCCCTGCCGGCCCTGTTCAGCGGCCTGCGCATCGGCGCGACCCTGGCTGTGATCGGCGTCACCGTCGCCGAGCTGGTCGGCGGCAATGTCGGCCTCGGCGCGGAACTGGCCAAGGCGGAGGGCGGCGCCAACACGGCCGGGGTGTTCGTCACCATCATTCTGCTTACGGTGATCGGCATCCTGGCGTATGTTCTGGTGATCCTGGCCGAGCGGGCGGTGCTGCGCTACGCGCCGCAAAGGCCGGCCGGGGGAGCCGCCGGCGACATCGCCGGCTGACGGGAAAAAAGCGAGGGAGACAGGCATGGCCCCCGATTCCGGTCCCGCTCCGGTCGAGACGGCGGCGGAGCCGCTGGCGGCGCGGATCGAGACCCGCATCGCCCGCTACGCCACGCGGACCTACGACTGGGACGCGCTGAAATTCCAGGCCGATTTCGATCCGAAATACCGGCGCGCCCAGATGCGCTACATGGGCACCGGCGGCACCGGCGTGGACAGCGACGCCAACACCGTGCCGTCCGAGCATTTCACCTTCTCGACCATGGTGCTGCCGCCGGGCTGCGAGGGACCGCTGCACGTCCATGACGATGTCGAGGAGGTCTTCTTCATGCTGCGCGGCCGGGTGCGCCTGTTCTTCGAGGACGGGGGCGAGCGCTGGGAGACCGAGCTGGGCGAGCGCGACCTGATCTCGGTGCCGCCGGGCGTCTATCGCGGGCTGCTCAACGAGTGGGACGAGGAAGCCCTGATGTGCGTGATGCTGGGCGCCTCGAAGCCGCAGATTCCGACCTATCCGCCGGACCACCCGCTGGCGTCGGTCAAGCGCGGCTGAGCGGCGGCAACGCGAAACGGTAGGGGAAAGACGCATGACCACCGGCGCGGAGATCGACGCCCTCCTCGAAACCGGGCTGCCGGAGCAGTGGTACGCCCTGCTGCCGGCGAACTGGGTCAGGGACGAGCCGGTCGGCATCACCCGTCTGGGCCGGCGCCTCGTGTTGTGGCGCGACGGCGACGGCGCGGTCCGCGTCCACACCGACCGCTGCCCCCACCGCGGCGCCCGGTTCAGCCAGGGCCACGTCATCGACGGGCTGCTGACCTGCACCTATCACGGCATGCAGTTCGACGGCGACGGCACGGTCGTCCGCGTGCCGGCCTATCCGGGCTGCCAGCTGGAAGGCATGCAAGGCGTCCAGACCTGGCCGGCGGTCGAGAAGGCGGACTGCATCTTCGCCTGGATGGGGGAGGGCGAGCCGGCGCCGCTATCCTTCCCACCGGAATTCGACGATCCGGAATGGTCGCATTTCCTGTGCACCGGGACGTGGCAGGGCAGCTACCTCTACGCCCTGGAGAATGTCGTCGACCCGATGCACGGCACCTATCTGCACGCCAAGAGCTACACGCTGGCCTACGGCTCCGGCGCGGACGAGATGGAGATCGAGCGCACCGGCGACGGCTTCACCGTCCGGCGCACCCAACAGGTCGGCAGGAATTTCGACTGGACCGAGTTCCATTCCACGGGTGCGGACTGGGTCCGCCTCGACCTGCCCTATCCGCCGGGCGCCGGGCCGGGCGGCATGTTCCGCATCCTGGGCTATGTCACGCCGGTCGATGCGGACGCCTGCCAAGTCTTCTTCTGGCGCCTGCGCAAGGTCGAGGGCTGGCAGCGCGACCTGTGGCGCTTCATGTACAAGAGCCGGCTCGAGGAACGGCACTGGCATGTGCTGGAGCAGGACCGGGTGGTGATCGAGCAGATGGAGCCGCCCGAGGCCGAGTTGCTCTACCAGCACGATATCGGCGTCACCCACCTGCGCCGCCTGCTGCAAAGGCGGGCGCGGGACTACCTGAAGAGCCGGGCCTCGCCGCCGCTCGCCGCCGAATAGCCGGATGCCCCTTTCTGCGGACCTGGGCCCCGGATCTCCGCTGCGCTCCGTCCGGGGCGGCATGGAGTATTCGTTCCGGAAAGGCGCACGCATCTCGGTGCGCGGACGCCGAGCGTGCACGCAACGCCGTGGGGGAGGGTTTCAAACCCTCCCCTACGATGCCAACCGAATCCCGCTGCCCCAGGGATTCCCCTGCGAAACGGGCCAGGCCGCCGCAAAGTTGTCCTTCCCCCTCTTCAGAGGGGGAAGTGGCCGAGCGCAGCGAGGTCGATGGGGGTGTCCCCGCGCCGGAAAGGCCGTGCCGGCGCCACGGCACCCTCACCTGGCCTCCCCCTCTGAAGAGGGGGAGGAACAGGAAAGCGTCCGTTGGCGGATACTTGCGGTTTTCGGAGAAGAATCCTGATGGGCCTCCTCGACGGCAAGATCGTGGCGGTTACCGGGGCCGGGCGCGGGCTTGGGCGGGCGTTTGCCGAGGCTGCGGCGGTGGAGGGCGCGGCCGCGGTGATCGTTGCGGAACTGGTCGAGGACCGGGGCCGCGAGACGGCCGCGGCGTTGGCGGCTCGCGGTGTCGACGCTCCGTTCATGCCCGTCGATCTCGGCGATCCGGCGAGCGTCGCCGCCCTGGGCCGGGACATCGCCGCGCGCTACGGCCGGCTCGACGGGCTGGTCAACAACGGCGCGATCGCGGCCGGCGTGGGCGGGAAGACCTTCGAGGAAATCGACGTCGAGGCCTGGGACCGGGTCATGGCCGTCAACGTGCGCGGCACCTGGCTCGCGGTGAAGGAACTGGCGCCGCTGCTGCGCAAGGCCGAGGGCGGCGCGCGCATCGTCAACCTCGCGTCCGACACCGCGCTCTGGGGCGCGCCGAAGCTGCTGCACTATGTGTCGAGCAAGGGCGCCATCATCGCCCTGACCCGCTCGCTGGCGCGCGAACTCGGGCCCGACGGCATCGCCGTCAACGCGGTCGCGCCCGGCCTGGTCATGGTCGAGGCGACCGAAGACGTGGCGCAGGCGCGCAAGGACCTCTACGTCTCCGGCCGCGCCATGCCGCGGGCGCAGCATCCCGACGATGTCGTCGGCGCGGTGATGTATCTGCTGTCCGAAGGCGCGGCCTTCGTCACCGGGCAGGTGCTGCCCGTCAACGGGGGGTTTGTATTCAACTAGCGATGTCCCTTCCCGAAATCGAAATCGTCCAGATCGGAAGCCGCCGGGTCGAAATCCGGCAGGCGGGCAGCGGGCCGGTGCTGTTCCTGCTGCACGGCATCGGCTCGGCCTCGCGCGGCTGGATTCACCAGTTTCCCGCCTTCGCTGATCGCTACCGGGTGATCGCCTGGGGCGCGCCGGGCTACGGACAATCGACCGACGTGGACAGCGAAACGCCGGTTCCGCGCGACTACGCCCTGGTCCTGCGCGACCTGGTCGACGCGCTGGAGATCGAGCGCGCGATCCTGTGCGGCAATTCCCTGGGCGCGCTGTTCTCCGCCGCCTTCGCCAATATCGCGCCGGAGCGGGTCGCCGGCCTGTTCCTGTCCGACGCCGCCCAGGGCCACGGCCGGCTTTCCGAAGCGGAGCGGGAAGCAAAACTGCGCGCCCGGCTGGAACCGCTGGAACGGCTGGGCGTCGAAGGCATGGCGCAGGCCCGCGCCGGCAACCTGCTGGCGCCCGACGTGCCGGAGGAGCTGCGCGACACCGTCGCCGGCATCACCGCGGAAATCCGCCCGGTCGGCTACCGGCGGGCCGCCCGGGCGCTCTCGATGGGCGACCTGATGGCCGAGGTCGCGGACTATGACGGGCCGATGGCGGTGGTCTGCGGCGCGGAAGACCGGGTGACGCCGCCCGACACCAACCGCGAGATCGCCGCCAGCCGGCCCCAGGCGAGCTTCACGCTGATCCCCGGCGCCGGACATCTGCCGTACATTGAGCAGCCGGACGCGTTCAACGCGCTGCTCGCCGGATTTGCCGATCCGCTCGCCGATCCTCTCGGGGGGGCCGCCCGATGAATCTGGGACTGTCGGGCAAGCGGGCGCTGGTGACGGGCGGCTCGTCGGGCATCGGCCTGGCGACGGTGAGGCTGCTGCTCGAAGACGGCGCGCGGGTCGCCCTGTGCGGCCGCAGCGCCGACCGGCTGGAGACCGCCGCCGCGCCGCTTCATGAGCGGTTCGGCGACGCCGTGCTGCCCGTCGTCTGCGACGTGCGGGACGAAGCGGCAGTCGCGGCGATGCAGGGCCGGGTGCTGGAGGCTTTCGGCGGGCTGGATATCCTGATCAACAATGCCGGGCAGGGGCGGGTCAGCACCTTCGCCGATACCGACGACGACGCCTGGCGCGACGAGTTCGACCTGAAATTCTTCTCGGTCATCCGGCCGACCCGCGCCTTCCTGCCGGCGCTGAAGGAAAGCGCGGCCGGCAGCATCGTCGTGGTCAATTCCCTGCTCGCGCGCCAGCCGGAGTCGCACATGGTCTGCACCGCGGCCCTGCGCGCCGGCGTCCAGAATCTCGTCAAGTCCATGAGCGTCGAGTTCGCGCCCGACGGGGTGCGGGTCAACGCCATCCTGCTCGGGCTGGTTTATTCGGGCCAGTGGCAGCGGCGGTACGAAGCTAGGTCCGACCCGGCCCAGAGCCTGGAGGACTGGATGGCGGCTCTGGCGGTCGAGAAGAACATTCCCCTCGGCCGGCTGGGCGCGCCGGATGAGGCCGCCTCGGCGGTGGTCTACCTGGCCTCGCCGGCTGCGGCCTACATCTCCGGCGCGGCGCTCGAAGTCTCGGGCGGGACTTCCCGCTTTGCCTGAGGCCCCGTCGACCGTCGGCGACCTGGTCGCCGCCTTTCTCGACGCCTGCGGCGTGCGGACCGCCTTCGGCGTCATCTCGATCCACAACATGCCGGTGCTCGACGCCTTCGCGCGCGGCAACCGGATGCGCTTCGTGCCGGCGCGCGGCGAGGCCGGCGCGCTCAACATGGCCGACGCCTTCGCCCGGGTCTCCGGCGGTCTCGGCGTCGGCGTGACCTCGACCGGCGTGGCGGCGGGCAATGCCGCCGGCAGCCTGGTCGAGGCGCGCACGGCAGGCTCGCCGGTGCTGCATCTGACCGGCCAGATCGAGCGCGGCTGGCTCGATCGCGGCTGGGGCTATATCCACGAGGCGCCCGACCAGCCGACCATGCTGAAGGGGGTATCCAAGGCGTTCTTCCGGGTCGGCGCGCCGGAAGAAGCGCTCGCCGTGCTGCGCGAGGCGGTGCGGACCGCGCGGACGCCGCCGGCCGGGCCGGTCAGCGTGGAAATTCCCATCGATGTGCAGGCGGCAGCGGTCGACATGCCGGAGTCGCCGGCGCCGCCGAAGATCGCTCGCACCCGGCCGGCGCCGGCCGATCTGGATGCGCTGGCCGAGGCGGTCGCCGGGGCGCGGCGGCCGGTGCTGTGGCTCGGCGGCGGCGCGCGCGGTGCGGACTCGGCGGCCCTGCGCCTGGCCGATATGGGCGTCGGCATCGTGACCAGCACGAACGGCCGCGGCGTCGTGCCGGAGACCCATCCGATGACGCTCGGCGCGTTCAACGCCGCAACGCCGGTCGAGGAATTCTACGGCACCTGCGATCTCCTGGTCGTCGTGGGTTCGCGCCTGCGCGGCAACGAAACCCTGAAATGGAATCTGGGCCTGCCGGAAAACCGCTGGCGCGTGGACTGCGACCCGTCGATGGACGGCCGTGGCTATACGACCGCGCGCTTCGTCCGGGGCGACGCGGTGGCGGCGCTCGGCGGGTTGGCCGACCGGCTGACCGGACGGCTGCGCTTCGACCCGGCGTTCGCCGCCGATCTCGGCGCTGCGAGGCAGGCGGCGGAGGCCGGACTGACGGCCAATCTGGGCGAGAGCTGGAGCGCGGTGCTGGACGCGGTGAAGGCGCACTTTCCGGCCGGTTCGCCGTGGGTGCGCGACATTACACTTAGCAACAGCATCTGGGGCAACCGGGCGGTGCCGCTCACCGGTTCGCGCCGGGGCGTGCATTCGCTGGGCGGCGCGATCGGGCAGGGCCTGCCGATGGCGGTCGGCGCGGCGCTCGCCGAACCGGGCCGCCGGACGGTCGCGCTGGTCGGCGACGGCGGCTTCGCCCTCAATCTCGGCGAGCTGGCGACGGCGGCGCAGGAGAAGGCGCCCGTCACCGTCCTGCTGATGAACGACGGCGGCTACGGCGTGATCCGCAACATCCAGGACGCCCGTTACGGCGGCCGGCGCCACTATGCCGACCTGCTGACGCCGGACTTCGCCGCCCTGTGCGCCAGCATGGGCGTGCGCCACCTGAAGGCCGCGAGCGTCGAGACGTTCGGGCAGCTGCTGCCCAAGGCGCTGGACGGCGAGGGCCCGGCGGTATTGGAGGTCGACATGGCCGGCATCGGCCCGTTCGCCCGGCCCTTCGCCGGCCCGCCTGTGCGGGAGAAAAAGGTGCGGGAAAAGGGGAGCGGGGGCAAACCATGACGGACCGGGCGCAAAAGGCCGTCGCCATCGTCGGCTACGGCGCGATCGGGCGCTACACCGTCGGCGCGCTGGCGGACGATGCGACCTGCCGCATCGCCGCCGTGATCGTCCGTCCGGCCCGGGTCGCTGAGACGCAGGCGGCGCTCGGCCCCGACATTCAGGTCACCGACAGCATCGCGGCGCTGGCCGAACCGCCGGGCCTGATCGTCGAGGCGGCGGGCCACGGCGCGCTCGGCGAACACGGCGTGCCGGCCCTGCGCGCCGGTCACCGTCTGCTCGTCGTCTCGGTCGGCGCGCTCGCGGACCGGGCCCTGCTTGCGAAGTTGGAACGGGCCGCAGAGGAGGGTTGCGGCACGGCCGAGATCGCGCCCGGCGCGGTCGGCGGCATCGACGCGCTCGCCGCGGCGCGCCAGGGCGGGCTGGAGCGCGTGACCTACACCTCGCGCAAGCCGCCGCCGGCCTGGAAGGGCACGCCGGGCGAAGCCCTGTGCGACCTCGACCGGCTCGACGCGCCCTTCACCCTGTTCGAGGGCCCGGCCGACGAAGCCGCGCAGACCTATCCGAAGAACGCCAACGTGGCGGCGACCGTGGCGCTGGCCGGCGCCGGCTTCGACCGGACGGACGTGCGCATCGTCGCCGACCCGCAAGCGCCCGGCAACGTGCACGAGATCGAAGCCACAGGCGCGTTCGGCCGGATGGCGCTGCGCATGGAGGGCAGGCCGCTGCCCGACAATCCCAAAACGTCGAGCCTCACCGCCTTCTCCGTCCTGCGCGCGATCCGCAACGAGGCGGCGGCGATCCGCATCTGACGCTTGCGGCTCCTGCATAGGGGGCCGGACCGCCGCGCCGGGTGACGCGCCCTCCGTCCTCGCCTATAAGGCCGCGTTCTTCCTGAAACGCCTCCTATCGAACAGCCCTTGCCGATGCGCGATACCGACGCGAGCGAATTCCGGCTGACCCGCGAGGTTATCCTCAGCGGCGTGCTGCGGGAGTATATCAGGGCGAACGCGCCGGACGTGCCGATCCTGTCGGACGAGGAGCTGGAAGCGTCGTGGCGGGAGACCTTGGCCGCCCGGCCCGGCGGCTCTCCGGCACGGGGCGGCGATGTCTGGGTGTTCGGCTACGGCTCGCTGATCTGGAACCCGGCGATCCACTTCGTCGAACGGCGGATCGCGCGGCTGTACGGCTATCACCGGCGCTTCTGCCTGTGGACCCATCTGGGGCGCGGCACGCCGGAGCGGCCCGGCCTGATGCTGGGGCTGGAGCCCGGCGGCTCCTGCGTCGGCATGGCGTTCCGGATCGCCGCGCAGGCGGTGGCCGAAGAGATCGGGATCGTCTGGCGGCGCGAGATGTTCGGCGACGCCTACCGGGCGCGCTGGTGCCGCGTCGCAACCGGCGAAGGGCCGGTCTGGGCGGTGACCTTCCTGATCAACCCGGCCCATCCGCGCTATGCCGGCCGGCCGCCGGAGGCCGAGATGGTGGATGCGCTGGCCCATGCCGCAGGACCGCTCGGCACGACGCGCGCCTATCTCGACAACACGCTCGCCCACCTGGCCGAATACGGCATCCGCGACCGCCCCCTCGCCCGCCTGCAACGGCTCGCGGCGCTGGAGGCGGGGGTGGGATAGTCGATCCTGATTTCCGGGTTTCGAGGCGGTTCCGAACGGCGAATCAGTCGCCAGCCTCGCCGCGCAGCCGGTCGATCGTTTCGTTCGTGACGAAGCGGCCCCCGCGCTTCCGAAAGGGGCGAAAGCCGAACTCTGCAACGGGCTGATCCATGCTGTCATCCGCGTCGTTTCGGCCGGCGCCGGTCAGCGACCGCCTGAGCAAGTCGGAGACCACGGCGCCTGCCGGTCTCGATTCGCTGTTCGCGATTTCCCGGATCGCCTGCAACACATCGTCGTCGATGTTCAGCGTTGTGCGCATCGTCCGGCCTTGTTCATGTCGATTATGGACCGATGAAAATGGGCGTTCGAGCGTCCGCCATCAACAGGTCAACATTGCAAAAAGAAACCACAATGTTGCGCCGGACCCGATCCGGCGCTCAGAGGCCGTCCGAACGGCGGTAGCCTGTGGCTCTGGGCCCCGGATCTCCGCTTCGCTCCGTCCGGGGCGACATGTTTTTGGGTTTGAAACGTTATCGAGAGTAAACCCTATGCGCCGGACGGCGGCTTTCCCGCCCGCCGGCCGCCATTGAGCTTGCGGGCCGGGCCTGTCACACTGGCGCCGCCGCAACGAACCGGAGCCGCCCCATGTCAGATGTCCTTCTCGCCGATGTCGACGCCCTCGCCGCCGAGGTGCCGGACGGCGCCAAGCTCGCCGTGTTCAAGGCGGAAGGCGGCTGCGCGGCGATGGCGGCAACCTTTGCGCTGATCCGGCGCGGCGTGCGGGACCTGCATCTGGTGACCGTCCCGACCAGCGGGCTCCAGGCCGACATGCTGATCGGCGCCGGCTGCGTCGCTACGGTCGAGACCAGCGGCGTGACGCTGGGCGAATACGGCCAGGCGCCCTGCTTCGGCCGCGCCGTCCGGTCCGGCGCAATCCGGGTCATCGACAGCACCTGCCCGGCGGTCTACGCCGGCTTGCAGGCGGGCGAGAAGGGCATCCCCTTCATGCCGCTGCGCGGGCTGATCGGCTCCGACATCGTTCGCCATCGCGACGACTACCGGATCGTCGACAACCCATTCGCCGAAGACGATCCCATCGTCGCCCTGCCGGCGATCGTGCCGGATATCGCGCTGTTCCACGCGCCGCTGGCCGACCGGTCCGGCAACGTCTGGATCGGCCGCCAGGCCGAACTGAAGGTCATGGCCCATGCCGCGCGGACGACGCTGGTGACCTGCGAACGGCTTTATGACGGCAACCTGCTGCAGGACGAAGCGCTGGCGCCGGCGACGATCCCCGAAATGTATATCGGCGGCGTCGCGGTCGCCGAGCGGGGCGCGTGGCCCTATGGCGTGACCGGCCTGTACGAGGACGACGCCGGCCGGTTCACAGCCTATGCGGGCATGGCGAAAACGGAGGATGGTTTCGCCGCTTGGCTCGACGAGACTGTCTACGGCAATGCGCCGGCCGTCGCGGCCGAATAGCGGCGGATGTCTACCGACTTTGCCCTCGAAGAACTGCTGATCGCGGCGATTGCCGATCTGCTCGAAGGCTGCGGCCACATCGCCGTCGGCGTCTCCTCGCCGATCCCCGGCTCGGCGGCGCTGCTGCGCCGGCACCGCGACCGGGCGGCCGGCAAACGCACCCGGGTCTCGATCATCGGCACCACAATCCCGGCCTACAGGACCGACGGCGGCGTCGACCTGTTCGACAGTGCCGGCCAGGGCCGGGTCGACGCCTTCTTCCTGTCCGGCGGTCAGATCGACGGCAGGGCGAACATCAACCTGGTCGGCGTCGGCGAAGGCTATCCGCAGCAGACGGTGCGCTGGTCCGGCTCGTTCGGCAGCGCCTATCTCTATTTCATGGTGCCGAAGGTCATCCTGTTCCGGCTCGAGCATTCCCGGCGCACCATGGTCGAGGCGGTCGATTTCATCAGCGCGCCCGGCGTCAGCCCGCCCGGCGTCCACCGGCCCGGCGGTCCCTTCGCCCTGGCGACCGACCTGTGCCTGTTCCGCTTCGACCGGCAGCGGGCGCGGTTTACGCTGTCGAGCGTGCATCCCGGCCGCACGGTCGAAGAGGTGCGGGACAACACGGGCTTCGATTTCGACATTCCCGAAACGGTGCCGGAGACCGCGCCGCCGGATGCGGAAACCCTCGCCGTCCTGCGCGAAACCGTGGCGCCGGATATCGCCGACCCCTATCCCAAATTCGCCCGGAGGGTGTGGGGCGTTTCTGCGGCGGCATAGCGCGTCGCGGCGCAATACTTAACATGTTAATTTTCAGGCTGGCGGCCCGCCCGCCGATCGGCAGCCGGTCAGCCTGCGGCCCCGCGCCGAAAGCCGCATCGTGCGCGGCACGCCTGCACTGCGGCCTCGAACGCGATCCAACTTTCCCGGCCTCGCCGATGCCGCTATAGAAAGCCGGTCGTTGACCATGCAACGAAATGGGCAACGAAATGGGCAACGGAATTGGGCAAAGAATTTGGGAGGAATCATGTCCGGAAAACTCGCACTGACCGCCTTGGCGGCGACCATGGCGTTCGCCGTTTCGGCCAACGCCCAGCAGAACCTGACCGCGGAGACCGCCAGCCCCGGCGGCGTGCCGCACGCAACGATCACCACCCTCGCCGAACTGGCTTCGGCGGCGGGAATCGCCAATTTCCAGGTCGCCGAGGGCCAGACCCTGACCAACTCGCTTCAGAACCTGGCCCAGGGCAAGACGGATGTCGCGGCGGTCCCGCTCATCCTGCCCTTCCTGCTGTCGCGCGGCGCCGGGCCCTACGGCAAGCTCGGCAAGAAAAAGGGCGCTGAGCTCGTCAAGAATACGGCGGCGCTCTACACCTACACCTACGGCGGCTACGGGCTTTATGCCTTCGACAGTTCGAGCGTCAAAGGCTGGAAGGACATCAAGGGCAAGACGATCGTCAACGGCCCGCCCCGCGGCGCGGCGCTGAACATCGCCCGGGCGATCGTGAGGATCGTGACCGGCTATTCCGACGGCAAGGACTACAAGGGCGTGCAGTCCAACTGGGGCCAGATGGTCAAGACCATCACCGACGGCACCGGCGACGCCATGGTCCTGCCGATCACCTTCCCGGACACCCGGATCCTGCGGTCGCTCGGCTCCGGCAGCATCACCCTGTGGTCGGTGCCCAAGAAGGCGTGGGACTCCAAGGCCATGCAAAGATATCTCAAGGCGCCGGGAACGGCCCCGTGGGTTATCGATCTCAAGACCGTCAAGCCGATCAAGGGGCTCACCATCGTCTCCGAGGACGGCACATACCGCGCCCCGGGCACGGCGGGCGCCGAGATGGTCCAGACGTCGATGAGCTTCGACCTGGCCAAGGCGCTCACCAAGGCGGCGATCTCCAACGTGAAGAAGTTCACGTCGAAGGCGCCCTACATGGCGAACATCTTCCTCGGCGAAATCGACCCGGCGAAGACCGGCATGTGCGGTCCGATACCGGTGAAATACCATCCGGGCGCCGTAGCGGCCTGGGAGGAAGCCGGCCACAAGGTTCCCGATTGCGCCAGACCGTAGTCTGAACCGGCTTCGGGGCCGCGGTTTCCGCCGCGGCCCTCCCGCCGCACCCTTTCCGCCGCACCGGGCGAATGCACAAGTGTCCGAAAATGTCATTCCGGGCCCCGCCCGCCGCGGCCTCAGTCATCGTATTGTCTATGTTCTGTCGATCGCGCTCGTCGTCGTCGGCCTGATCAACATGATGCCGGGAATACCCGGCCTCGACGATCTGGCGCGGGATATCGCGGGCAATCCCCGCTTCATCATCCGCAAATTCCCTTACGAATATTATTATCCGCTCTACTTCGCCGCGATGATGCTGACGGTTGCGCTGCATCATTCGATGTGGCGCGCCTGGACCGACAAAAGCCGCCTGCGCCGCGGTTTCGGCCTGTTCATGGACCTGGCGCTCGTGACGATGGCGATCGCCATCTCGCTCACCTACCTCGTCGAGTTCGAATCGGTCTGCCTCATCGACCGGATCACCGGCGACCGCGCGCGCCTGATCGCCGAGAGCCTGAAGGTCGAGCAGGAGACCGCCAAGATGCTCGGCCTGCCCGAGCCCCTGACGGTGGAAGACCCGCAATGCCTGTACACCACGGGCGGCTGGATCGTCGCGATCGTCGGGCTCGCGATCATGGTTTTCCTGACCTTCAACATCAAGGTCTGGGGGTTTCCGCTCGTCCTTGTCGCCCTTCTGATCGCCGCCTACACCATCGTAACCATCCTGATCTGGTACGTTTACGGCGCCCAGGACATCGACAAGTATCTGGTGACCAAGCTCGGCGGCGAGCCGCGATCGCTGGCGGACGGCCGGCCCCGGGTCCATGACATTCTGACCAACAACGCATCCGGCCTGCTCGGCCGGTTCATCGATATCACGCTCAACGAGATTTTCCCGTACCTGATCCTGGGATCGCTGTTCGGCGCCTCGGCCGGCGGCCGGTCGCTGATCAAGCTCGCCTTCCGCTGGACGCGGCGCCTGCGCGGCGGGCCGGCGCATGCGGCCATCGTGTCCTCGGCGATGTTCGGCACGATCTCCGGCGGGCCGATCGTCAACGTGCTCTCGACCGGCGTTCTGACCATCCCGATGATGATGAAGCGGGGCTTTTCGCGCGTGTTCGCCGGCGGGGTGGAGGCCGCGGCCTCGTCCGGCGGCTCGATCATGCCGCCGGTCATGGGCGTCGCCGCCTTCGTTCTGGCCGCGATGACGGGGGTTCCCTACAGCGATGTGATCGTCGCCGCCGCCATCCCGGCGTTCGCCTATTTCCTCTGCCTCTTCCTGTCCGCGGTCTTCCAGTCGCGCAAACAGAATATCGAAGCCCTGGGCGTGCTGACGCCGGACATGCACCTGTCGCGCCAGGACATCTACAACCTGATCATGATCTTCGGGCCGATCCTGATCATCCTGTTCCTGCTGCTGACGCCGAAGCAGAATGTCGGCTGCGGCTGGTTCGACGGCCTGCTCGGCGCCGAGCGCGTCTTTGCCGCGGGGGTGTGCAAGGTCTCCGAACTGCCGTGGCTGCTGAAACTGGTGCAGAACGCCGCCGGCGATGCCGGAAGCGCGGGCTGGTGGGCCGTCGCCCTGCTGATTTGCCTGCTCTTCCTCGATCCCGAAATGCGCGCCCGGCCGCGCAAACTGCTCGATGCGTTGTCGAATGCCGGTATCCTGATTTCCACGCTCTACCTCATGTTCCTGGCGGTTTCGATCATCGATTTCTGCCTGAAATTTACCGGCCTGCCCTTCTTCATATCGCTCGACGTGCTGCAATGGCTGCAGAGCCTCAACCTGGGCGCCGGCGGCTCCGTCGTGTTCCAGTTCATGGCGCTCGCCATGACCATGCTGCTGGCGGTGCTTCTCGGCATGGGCATGCCGGCGGTGCCGGCCTATGTGAACGTCGCCCTGCTGATGGGGCCGGTTCTCGCCGGGCTCGGCATCTCCATCTTCACCGCGCACATGTTCATCTTCTATTTCGCCGTGGCGTCGGCGATCACCCCGCCGGTGGCGATCGCGGCCTTCGCGGCCAGTTCCATCACCAAGGCCGAGCCGATGGCGACCGGATTCTCCGCGGTCCGCTCCGGTATCGTCATGTTCGTCATCCCCTTCGCGTTCGCGGTCTATCCGGAATTGCTCGTGATCGAGGAAGCGTTTCTGGATCCCACGGCGAGCGGCACCAAGGTTTCCTACCTGCCCGGCTATGACGGCACGGTGGATGCGGCATCCCTGCTGTGGCTGATCGCGCGGCTGGTGCTCGCGCTCTACCTGCTTGCGAGCGCGCTGGCGCGGTTCGACCGTGCCGGACTGCCGTTGTGGGACACCGGGCTGCGCCTGGCGCTGGCCCTCCTCGTCATTTCGGCGGATCCAACTGTCTACGGCCCCGCCATCGCCGCCGCGGCCCTGTGGATCGGCTGGCACGGTTTCCGGACCCGCCGTCTCGGCATTTCCGGCGACACCGCACCCCAACCGATCCGCGACTGAGCGACGGCCGGCGCTCCCGATCTCTTCGATGGCCGAGGAATTCGACTATATCGTCGTCGGCGCGGGCAGCGCAGGCTGCGTGCTGGGCGCCCGATTGTCCGAAGACCCTTCCGTCCGCGTGCTGGTGCTCGAGGCCGGCGGGCGGGACTGGATGCCGCTCTACAAGGTGCCGATGTTCGCCGGCATCCTGTTCCGCAAGCGCTACAACAACTGGAACTATGTCACCGAGCCGGAGCCGGGCCTGGACGGCCGCCGGCTGAACTGGCCGCGCGGCAAGGTGCTGGGCGGATCGAACCAGATCAACGGCATGATCTACACCCGCGGCCATCGGCTGGACTACGACAGCTGGCGCCAGATGGGCTGCACGGGCTGGTCCTATGACGACGTCCTGCCCTTTTTCACCAGGTCGGAGGATTTCCAGGGGCCGGACGCGGACCATCACGGCAAGGGCGGGCCGCTCACCGTCCGGCCCGGCCGCGCCACGGCGCCGCTCTACGATGCGCTGATCGAGGCTGGCGCCCAGGCCGGCTATCCGGTGACGGAGGATTTCAACGAACCGGAGCGCGAGGGTTTCGGCCGCTACCATTTCACGATCCGCGACGGCCGGCGCTGGACCACGGCGCAGGCCTTTCTCAAGCCGGCAATGGAGCGGCCCAACCTGACGGTGCGCACCGGCTGCCATACCACCGGCATCGCGCTTGAGCGGGGCAAGGCGGTCGGTCTGCACTATCGCAGCAAGGGCCGGATGCACGAGGTCTGCGCGGCGCGCGAAATCGTGCTGTCCGGCGGCGCGATCGCCTCGCCCCAACTGCTGCTGCTGTCGGGCATCGGCCCGGCCGACGCGCTGAGAGAGGCCGGCGTGCCCGTCGTGCACAACCTGCCCGGCGTCGGCGAAAACCTGCACGATCATCTGGTTGCGCGCATGCAATACGCCTGCAACGCGCCGGTCGGCATCTACGATGAGCTGCGGCTGGATCGTGCCACCTGGCACACCGTCAACGCCCTGCTGCGGGGGCGCGGCTTCGGGGCCGAATTCGCCTTGCAGGGCGGCTGCTTCATCCGCACGCGGCCGGAACTGGCGGCGCCCGACATCCAGCTCAATTTCGTTGCCGCCATGAAGCCCGTGACCCATCTGCCGTTCGCGAAACCGGGGCCGGACGGCGACCACGGCTTCTACGCCGGCGTGCACATGACCGTTCCGGAGAGCCGCGGGCGGCTGTGGCTGGCTTCGGACGATCCGTTCGCGCCGCCGCGCCTCAACGCCAACTACCTGGCGACGGAGGGCGACCGCCGCACCATGCGCGCCGGCGTCAGGGCCCTGCGCGAGGTGTTCCGCCAGCCGGCGATCGCCCGCTATATCGAGCGGGAACGGGCGCCCGGCCCGGACGTCGAGAGCGACGCCGATCTCGACGCCTGGATCCGCAGCGTCGGCGATACCGTGTTCCACCCGGTCGGCACCTGCAGGATGGGCGCTGACGACATGGCCGTGGTCGATCCGCGCCTGCGCGTCCGCGGGATCGAGGGCCTGCGCGTCGCCGACGCCAGCATCATGCCGGTCATCAACGGCTCCAACACCAACGCGCCCACCATCATGATCGCGGAAAAGGCTGCGGCGATGATCGCCGAGGACCGGGAGAGCGCGGCGCGTAACCCCGCATCGTGAAGCCGGAGAATTGCCGCGCCCCGTCACTCGGGGCGGCTGTATCGGACCGGCTTTCCCGATTTGCGGATTTTGTTGCCGGCGACGCTGCGCCGGAGCCAAATTTGCACCTGATGGCGCGTAACGTCGACGAGGCTTTGCGCGACGTTATCGGCGGAGCACGGTTCGGCGGCTGTCAATTCATCCAAC
Source organism: Rhodospirillaceae bacterium (assembly GCA_028819475.1). Lineage (NCBI taxonomy): Bacteria > Pseudomonadati > Pseudomonadota > Alphaproteobacteria > Rhodospirillales > Rhodospirillaceae > Rhodospirillaceae bacterium. The sequence continues at coordinate 30,152 of JAPPLJ010000067.1, read as the reverse complement.
CGTGCCTGAAACAAGTCCTGAAATTCCGTCCGATGTAACGATTCCGCCGATGCGATTTCCGGATCCGGCAGCGCCGACGGCTCCGGCGGCGGTTCGTCCAGCGGCAGGGAGTGTTCCCGGGGCGGGGCCCGGTATCGGACCGGCCCCGTCACCCTTTCGACCTTTCCAACGGCGACGCCGCGCGCAAGCCATTTTTTTGCCTGAGTTTTCGCAATATCGAAGCGTTGCGCGATCGCGTCTCCGGAAAGCGGTTCTTGGGCCGTCGCCGCCGTCAGCTTCGCCAGAAACAGGCCATAGAATGTCAGATGGTTCGGAACCGTCGGAACATGGTGTTCCTTCCCGGCGCTCGCTGTCGAAACAGGCGTATCGGACGCGGGTGCATAGGGGGATTGCGGTTCCCCGAATACCCTCTCCGGAACCGGCGCCGGCGCGGCGTCCGGCTGTTCGAACAGGGCGGCCAGGGAGTCCAGCCGGTCGGGCAGCCGGCGTGCGCCCTTCTGTTCGACCAGATCGTGATTGCCCGAATTCGGATCGCTTGTGTGCCTGACCCAGAGCGGAACCCAGCCTTCTTTCGCGTTCTCGCACGCCCCGGACCAAGTGCCGCCGCTGCCACGCGCGCTGGCCACGACGACGGCGGCGTCGGCCAGACAGTAGATGTAGCGGTTGCGGGCCATCGCATTGCCGACATTGAACCCCGTCTCCGGGTTGACCGCCGAGACCAGCGCCAGATCGCCGGACAGGAGCGGGCGACGGTAGAGCGCGGATGTCGCCGCGTGCAGCAGACCGTCGGCGAGCACCGCAACGGCGGTGCCTTCGCTGTCGAGCGCGCCTTTCATTGCGGCCCGGTCGACGCCGCGCGCGCCGCCGGAAACGATCGAGCGGCCGTCGCGCGCCGCCGCCGCGCCGAGTTTCCCGCTGAACGCCAGCTCTTCCTCGCCGGCGCCGCGCGACCCGACGACGGCAAGACCGCTGCGATTCGGGTTCAGGAGCACCGCACGGCCGCAGCCGAACAGGACGGGAGGCGCCTTTCGCTCGAGGCGTTTCTCGAGACGGGCCGGATAGCCCGGATCCGGCCGGGCCAGGAGCCACAGACCGGCGCGCTGCCACTTTTCCGCCGCCAGACCGAGCGCCGCGCCGCGGCCGAGAAGACCGTCCAGCCGCCCCGGTGTGACTGTCCGATCCACCCAGCCCGACAGCAGTGCTTCGGGATCGCCCGTCATCAGGGCGGCGGGGTCGAGATCGCGGTCCTCAAGCCATTCCGCCAGCCGCGCCCATTCACTGGGCGAAAGCGGCTTCGCTCCGTCCCTGTCCGCTCTGCCGAGCGAGACCGTCAGCAGCAGCACCGCCTGCGTCCGGAGGTCCGCGATCATATCAGCCCGCCATGCTCGCGCTCGCCAGGGCCAGCGGCCAGACCGGCCCACTGCCGGCACGTCTCAGGAGCACGGATATCACTGTCAATGTCCATCCCGAATCCGCAACATCGTCGACGAGCAGCACCGGACCCGGGCGAACCGTGTCCTCGATCGCGAAAACGCCGTCGAGATTGCGGCATTGACGGTAGGAATTGTGCTGCGCCTTCTGCTCTTCGTTGTCGCGCAGCTTGACCACGGTTTCCTCGAACGGCAAGTCCAACGCCCGGGCAAGCCGGGCGGCATAGTCGGGCACCAGCCGGGGGCGCTTTCGGGACGGAACGCAGGCGACCCAGGCCGGCCAGGGCGCCGGCCGCCAGCGTTCGCGCAGCATGTCGGCGGCGGCTTCGACCAGCTCGTCGCGAAAGCGGCCCTTCTGCTTGTCTTCCGCGACCGCGCGGCCCCAGGGCGGATCGCCCCAGCGGGACAGGACGCGCCCGGTTTCGGCGCGCCAGTCGGCGGGCAGTCTTCCGCTCAAATTGTATTCCGCAAAAGCGTCTTTGGGAATTTGTGCCTTGCAGCGCAAGGGCTGTTCGGATCGGGCGAGAAAGCGCGCTGCGGTCGGCGCGGTCGCACGATCATACGACGGCGACACGACCGGGCGGTCCAGGCACGAAGCGCATTTTCCGCACGGTCCGGGCTCCGGGTCGTCCAGCGCGTGGGCGAGATACGCCATCAGGCACCCGCGGTGATCGATGTAGCGTTGCACCTCGCCGCATTCCGTTTCGCGCTGGCCGGTCAACCGGCGGATGCGTTCGCGGTCCATGCTGTAGGGAACCGGGGTCCGCCGCCACTTCGAGCCGACCTTGACCGCCGGCGCCGGGCTTTCGACGGAGAGAAATTTCAACGCTTTCTCGATCTGGCCGTAGCGCAGGTTGATCGCCGTTTCCAGTTCCCGGATGCTCAGCCCGTCGCTGTCTTCGAGAGCGTCCAGTATCGAGGTTACCCACCCCTCGTCCGGAAAGGCCGTGCGCCGGAAAAATTCGTGGATGCGGCCGTCTTCCTCGCCCGACAGGACGACCCCGACCGCACGGTCGATAGCGCGGCCGGCGCGCCCGACCTGCTGATAGTAGCCGATGATGGACCCGGGCGCCTGGAAGTGCACGACGAATCCCAGATCGGGCTTGTCGTAGCCCATGCCGAGGGCGGTCGTCGCGACCAGGGCCTTGATGCGGTTTTCCAGCAACCGGTCTTCGAGGTGGCGGCGGCGGTCGTCTGCAACGTCCGAGTGGTAGGCCTCGGCGGCAATGCCGTTACGGGTCAGCCATCCCGAAACCCGGTAGGCATCGCGTTTTGTGAGGGTGTAGACGATCCCCGTACCCGGCAGCGCATCCATATGCGTGGCGAGCCAGGCAAGGCGCTCGACCGGCGACGGCAGACGGATGTTTTGGAGCGCGAGGCTGCGGCGGCGCAGGCTCCCGCGCTGGATGCCGATATCGCCGAGCTGTGCCCTGATATCCGCGATCACGCGGTCGTTCGCGGTCGCGGTCGTCCCCAGGATCGGCACATTGCCGGGCATGAGCCGCAAGAAGTTCACCAGGCGCCGGTAATCGGGCCGGAAGTCGTGGCCCCAGTCGGAAATGCAATGCGCCTCGTCGACCGCGAGCAGGCCGATACGCCCCGCCATCGGCATGAGCGTGTTCTCGAGGAAATCCTCGTTGGCCAATCGCTCGGGAGATATCAGAAGAATGTCGACACGGTCCTCCTGCAGCGCCCGGTCGATTTCCGCCCACTCTTCACGATTAGTCGAATTTATCGTGCGCGCCCGCAGGCGCAGGCGTTCGGCGGCCTGGATCTGATTGCGCATCAGCGCCAGAAGCGGCGAGACGATCAGCGTGGGTCCGCGCCCCCGATCGCGCAGCAGCCGCGTCGCGATGAAATAGACGAAGCTCTTTCCCCACCCGGTCCTCTGGACGACGAGCATGCGCTCGCGCCGGTTCGCCAGCGCGTCGATGGCCTCGAACTGGCCGTCCCGAAAGTCGGCCGATTCATCGTCCAGGGCCTTCCGTAGAAGAGCGAGCGCTTCCGCGTAGCTGGCCAATCCCGCATTTCTCCCGTCATTTTCCGGTGCTCCGGTGCGCCCGGTTCCGGGGCGCTTCGACCGGGCAATAGCGCCGGGCGCATCGCACGGCAAGGTCGAGGTCGCCGGACGCCCGACAGGCGAAACGGACAGAAACGATGCGCCGGCCGCACGGCGGGCCGGCGAAACCTCCGCCGTCCGATGTGGCCGGAACCGGGAAGTCCCGTCTTTACCCTGTTGAATTCTTTCATGACAGCATATATGCTGTCACATTATGGTGCGCAGGATCGTTGTCGATACGAACATTCTCGTCTCCGCGATCCTGTCGCCCGACGGCGCCGCGCGGGAGGTTCTCCGGCGGTGCCTGACGGGCAGATACCGGCCCTTGATCGGCAATGCCCTGTTTCTGGAGTATGAGGATGTCCTGTCGAGGGAAAAGCTCTTTGCCGCGGCGCCGGTCGGTCCGGAAGACCGGGAAGCCCTGCTCGATGCGTTTCTCGGAGCGTGCCAGTGGATCGAGATCGTCTTTCTCTGGCGCCCGAACCTGCCGGACGAGGCCGACAACCACCCCGTCGAACTCGCGGTTGCCGGCAACGCGGAAGCGATCGTTACTCACAACGCCAGGGATCTGGCGGCAGGAGAACTGGCGTTCGACAGTTTTCGCATCGTCGCGCCGGGCGACCTGCTGAAGGAGGAGAGGCTGACATGGCGACCCTGACCATCCGGCTGCCCGACGCCCACCGCGACCGGCTGGCGGCGATGGCCGCGCGCCGCGGCCTGAGCCTGAACAAGCTGATGGAGGAGCTGTCCGTGCGGGCGCTGGCCGAACACGATACCGAACTGCGCTTCCGGATGCGCGCCGCACGCGGCAATGCCGACCGCGGCCTGGCCGTTCTCGACGAACTGGACCGGCGGTACGGCGGGCTCGCAGAGCCCTGATACGACAGCAGCCCGCCTGCCTCCGCCGGCCCGGTGGACGGTCCGGTGGACGGTGGGACGGACGGCCGGCCGCACGGCGGGGTGCGGCCGGAGCCTTCAAGGCGGCTTGGCTCTTGCCAAGCGGTGCCGCTGCCGCTACATCCTGCGACGCTGCGCCGATTTGAGCACCAGCTTGCGGGCGCATAACAAATGCAGCTAAAGCGGCGCCGTGTATCTGGCCCCGCTGGCAGAAACGCTGAAGCGGGTTTTTTGTTGCCCGTTTTTTCCTTTTCTGTCCGCGCCCGGCCGACCGGCGTTGCCGGCTGGATTTGCCGGATTCAAGACCGGCTCCAAGTACCGTGCCCGGGTTCCCGCCGGGCCGCGCAACAGGCCAGGAAAAGGATTCATGAGCCAACACCCTGAAACCATCGCCCTTCATCACGGCTGGCGCGCCGACCCGACGACCGGGTCCGTCGCCGTGCCGATCCACCAGACGACGTCGTACCAGTTCAACGACACCGACCATGCGTCGAACCTGTTCGCGCTGGCCGAGCTGGGCAACATTTACACGCGGATCATGAATCCGACCAACGACGTGCTCGAGCAGCGCGTCGCGGCGCTCGAAGGCGGCGTGGCGGCACTCGCCCTGTCGTCCGGCCAGGCGGCCTCGGCCTTCGCGCTCCAGAACCTGGCGCGGGTCGGCGACAACGTCATCAGTTCGACCGATCTGTACGGCGGCACCTGGAACCTGTTCAACAACACGCTGAAGGACCAGGGCATCGAGGTCCGCTTCGTCGATCCGGCCGATCCGGAAGCCTTCCGCGCTGCCATCGACGACCGCACGCGGGCAATCTACGCCGAGACGCTGCCGAACCCGAAGCTGCACGTCTTCCCGATCGCCGAGGTCGCCGCCATCGGCCGCGAATACGGCATTCCGCTGGTCATGGACAACACCGCCTGCCCGATCCTGTGCAAGCCGATCGAGCACGGCGCCGCGGTCATCGTCCACTCGACGACAAAGTATATCGGCGGCCATGGCAACTCCATCGGCGGCCTGATCGTCGACGGCGGCAACTTCCCTTGGGCCGAGCATGCGGAACGGCAGCCCGCGCTCAACACCCCGGACCCGAGCTATCACGGCGCGGTCTGGGTCGAGGCGACGGCGCCGCTCGGCCCGGTCGCCTACATCATCAAGGCGCGCACGACCCTGCTGCGCGACCTCGGTTCGTGCATGAGCCCGTTCAACGCCTTCCTGTTCATCAACGGTCTCGAAACGCTGGCTCTGCGCATGCAGAAGCATAGCGAGAACGCGGCGCAGGTTGCCGACTGGCTGGCGACGCGCAGCGACGTGAGCAAGGTCATCTTCCCCGGCCATCAGTCCGGCGAATTCCGGGCCCGCGCCGACAGGTATATGAACGGCGGTTACGGCAGCCTGGTCGGGTTCGAGTTGAAGGGCGGCCGCGCGGCCGGCCGCAAGTTCATCGACTCGCTGGAGATGCTCTACCACGTCGCCAATATCGGGGATTCCCGGTCGCTGGCCATTCATCCGGCGAGCACCACCCACAGCCAGCTGACGCCGGAGGAGCAGCTCCAGACCGGCGTGACGGACGGCTATGTCCGCCTGTCGGTTGGCATCGAGCATATCGACGACATCATCGCCGATCTCGAACAGGCCCTTGACAAGGCGGCCTGAGGCGGGGCGCTCGCCGATAGTCGCCGTCATATCGACCGGAGCGGCCCGCAGGGCCGCGGAGCGGAGATATCTTTCCCGTGCGGTGCCCGGTCCGAAGCATCGTGCGGAAAGATTTCTCCGCTCGCTCCGCTCGGTCGAAATGACGATGGGGAACGGGTTGGAGCCTGTTCCGGGAGGGCTTGTGCCTCTTTCGCGCATTTCCGGATAGAGCAGCCCGTTCAGTGCGAATTGCCGGAGCGCGGAAATCGGCGGGCCGGAACCGCAGGGAACTTCCGCTATGCAACTGAAGCTCTACCAGGTCGACGCTTTCACCGAGCGGACGTTCGGCGGCAATCCGGCGGCGGTCGTGCCGCTCCGGGAATGGCTGCCCGACGCGACGATGCAGGCCATCGCGCTGGAAAACAACCTGTCGGAAACAGCGTTCTTCGTGCCGCGCGGTGGCGGCGGGTTCGACCTGCGCTGGTTCACGCCGCTGATCGAGGCCGACCTGTGCGGCCACGCCACGCTGGGCACGGCCTGGGTCCTGTTCAACCGGCTCAGCCATGCCGAAGAGGCTGTCACCTTCCACACGCGCAGCGGCCCGTTAACGGTGGCGCGCGACGGCGACCGGCTGGTGATGGATTTCCCGGCCCAGCCCCCGGAGCCGGCGGATATCGGTGACGTTGCCGGCGCCTTGGGCGTCGCGCCGGAGGCGGTGCTCGCCGCACCCTACGCCCTGGCCGTGCTGGACAGCGAGGAAGCCGTGCGCGCCGTCCGGCCGGATTTCCGCCGGGTCGCCGCGCTCGACATCCCCGAGCTGATAGTCACCGCGCCGGGCGCAAAGGGCGGAGACTGCGATTTCGTCTCGCGCTTCTTCGCGCCGACAGGCGGCATCGACGAGGATCCCGTGACCGGTTCCGCCCATTGCATCCTGATCCCCTACTGGGCCGAACGGCTCGGCAAGACGGAGATGTTTGCCCGCCAGGTTTCGGTCCGTGGCGGCGCCCTCTGGTGCGCGCTCAGGGGCGACCGGGTCTCGATCGCCGGCCACGCCGCGCCCTACCTCGAAGGAACCATCACGGTTTGACCGCCGCGACCGCGACCGACGCCGAGCCCGGCGGCGCCGGCCGCGGCCTGCCGCCCGTTGCTCTGGCCGCCGCGCTGACGACGCTGATCTGCTGGGGCGGGACGGTCGTGGCCAACCGGGTCGCGGTCGAGACCATCGACGGGACGACCGCCGGTGTCCTGCGCTCCATGCTCGCCGGCTTCATCGGCCTTGGCATCGCTCTGGCTTTCCGGCTCCCCTTTCCCGAATCCGCGCGCCACCGTTGTCAACTGGTGATTTCGGGCTGGCTGAATTTCGCGCTCTGGCCGACAGTCCTCAGCATCGGGGTTGCGCTCGCCAACGCCAGCCATGCCGCGCTGATCATGGCTCTGCTGCCGGTCACCACCGGCCTGTTCGCCGCCATTGCGAACCGCGTGAGGCCGCGCTTGGGCTGGTGGCTCGGCGCGGCGGTCGCCATCGCCGGCACGGTCCTGTTGATTCTCTATACCCAGCCGGCCGGCGACCTGACCCTGTCGCCGACCTGGCTGATCGGCGACCTGGTCGTTTTCGTCGGGGTCTGCCTGTGCTCGGCGGGCTATGTCAGCGGCGCCAGGCTGGGGCCGGTCGTCGGCAGCTGGAGCGCGACCTTCTACGGCCTCGGCGCCGCCCTGATGCTGACCGTCCCGGCCATGCTGATCCTCTACCCTTATACCGATTGGACGGCAGTAACGTCCGCCAGCTGGCTCGGTATCGGCTGGCTCGTCCTGCTGTCGTCGCTCGCGGGTTACGCGCTCTGGTTCCTGGCGATGAACCGGGGCGGCATCGCGCGGATCGCGGTGTTCCAGTTCCTCCAGCCTGTCTTGTCCGTCGCCGCCGCCGCCGTCATTCTGGGCGAGCGGATCACCTGGACCATCCTCGCCGCGGGGCTGCTCATCCTGCTCGGCACCTGGATCGCCCAGAAATACGCCCACTGACGCCTTTCCCTGCGGGAGACAGTGATGAACCTTCCGGACCTTGCGGCCATCGAAACGGCGACCGGGACCGTCCGCGCTGTCATGCCGCCGACGCCGGCCCATTGCTGGCCGCTCCTGTGCGCGCGCACCGGCGCCGAGGTCTGGGTCAAGCACGAGAACCACACGCCAATCGGCGCCTTCAAGATCCGCGGCGGGCTGGTCTACATGGATCGGCTGCGCCGCACCGAGCCGGCGGTCGAAGGCGTGATCGCGGCGACCCGCGGCAACCACGGCCAGGCCATCGCCACCGCCGCGCGGCGCAACGGCCTGACGCCGGTGATCGTTGTGCCCGAGGGCAACAGCCGCGAGAAGAACGCGGCGATGCAGGCCCAGGGCGGCGAACTGATCGTCCACGGCAGCGATTTCCAGGAGGCGCTGGAACATGCCGAGGCGCTCGCCGACGCGCGCGGGCTGCACATGGTCGCCTCGTTCGCCGAACCGCTGGTGCACGGCACGGCGACCTACGCGCTGGAATTCTTCCGCGCCGTGCCGGACTTGGACACGGTCTATGTGCCCATCGGCCTGGGCTCCGGCATCTGCGGCGTGATCGCGGCGCGCGATGCGCTCGGCCTCGCCACCGAGATTGTCGGCGTGTGCGCCGAGAACGCCGCCTGCTACGCCCTGTCCTTCGAAGCCGGCGAGCCGGTCTCGACAAATTCCGCCGATACCATGGCCGACGGCATGGCCTGCCGCGTGCCGGCGCCGGACGCGGTCGCCATCGTCAACCGCGGCGCGGCGCGCATCGTCACGGTGAGCGAGGCGGAGATCGAGGCCGCCATGCGGGCCTACTACACCGACACCCACAATATCGCCGAGGGCGCCGGCGCAGCCGCGCTGGCTGCGCTGGTCAGGGAGCGCGAGACGATGGCGGGCCGCAGGGCCGGCCTCGTGCTGAGTGGCGGCAATATCGACCGCAAGGTCTATCTGCGCGTGCTGGGCGGCGGCGAGGCGTGACGGCGAAGAGGATTCCATGACCGAAGAACTGTTCCGCAGCGACGCCTATCTGAAGACCTGCGAAGCCACGGTGCTGCGCGTCGGGCCGGAGGGGATCGTGCTCGATCGCACGGTGTTCTATCCGGAGGGTGGCGGCCAGCTTGGCGATACCGGCACGCTCGCACTGCCCGGCAGCGGCGAGACCGTCATCGCCGATACCCGCGTCGACCGGGCGAGCGGCGAGCACCGGCACATCCCGACGGACGGTGCGGCGCTTCCGGCAACCGGCGACGCCGTTACGTGCGCCATCGACTGGGACCGGCGCTATCGCCACATGCGCGTTCACACGGCGATGCATCTGATGTGCGCCGTGATCGACGGCGCGGTAACCGGCGGCCAGGTCGGCGACGGCAAGGGAAGGCTGGATTTCGACCTGCCCGACACGTCCCTCGACAAGGCCGCCATCGGGGCCGCGCTCAACGACCTGATCGCGGCCGATCTGCCGGTCGGCGCGGAATGGATCGCCGACGAGGAACTGGCCGCCCGGCCGGACCTGGTGCGCACCCTCTCGGTCAAGCCGCCGATGGGCGCCGGCTCGGTCCGCCTGCTGCGGATCGGCGACGCCGCGAACACGGTTGACCTCCAGCCCTGCGGCGGCACCCATGTCGCCCGGACCGGCGAGATCGGCCCCGTCGCCATCGGCAAGATCGAAAACAAGGGCCGCCGCAACCGGAGGGTGAATCTGCGGCTGGCGGAGTAGGGCGGGGCGACGTGAGAAGCCGGCGGTCGGAACCTCCTTACCTAGTGCCTGATACCTTTTCGATTTCGTCTTTGACACCGTTCTCGATGGCCCAAACGGTGCTGTCGATTCGGGCGCTGCGGGTATCGACTTCGGCATAGCGAACATGTTCGTCGAGCTTGGTAAGCTGCGTCTCGTTGACTGTAGCCGTCCGCAAAAAACCTTCGGATTCGAGCGTCCATTCGAGAAATACGACAATATTGAATTCACGGATTCGGGCGCCGTTATAGTTCTCGAAACGATATTCTTTGCCAATTTTCAGCGGTCGCTCATCGCTCAATGAGAATCCAGGTTTCGCAATGTATTCGGCTTTGGTTCTTTCCCAGTCACCGATTCCCAGTACGCTTCCTGATACTCCTCCTCTACCGCTGGGTTTAACAGAATCGCTTGGTCGAAAACTCGTAAAGAGCGAAGCCAGATGTTTCTTCAAGGAACCATCGAGTACATCGAGCGTGGGGCGGATATTCCTGCGGTAGACGTTGTCAAGAATATCGATGTCGGCTCGGGAGGGCTCCGGAGCCATTCTTTCCTCGACGAAAGCGACCATTTCCGGATCGTTCTCAAAACGGTCGAGAAAGCCACGCAGATCATCGAACGGCACGACCTCGCCAGCGTTCCGGGATTGGCGATCCGGGCCGCCATACACGACGGCTTTCATGCCGATTTCCGGAATCGCACTTGCGACGGCATTGAGCGAAGCGAAGAAGTCCGGGGCGATCGTCGCGCCCGATTTGATCTCGATGGCGCCGATGCCGCTTCCGGTCTCGAAAAGGAGATCGCATTCCAGGCCCCGGCTGTCCCGGAAGAAAGAAAGGTTCGATGACCGACCGCGGTTGAACCGGTGTTTCAGAACTTCCACGACGACCATGTTTTCGAACAGCGACCCGCGCAGGGGATGGGACGCGACCTGATCGGCCCGTTCGATTCCGATAAGGTAGGCGGCTAGGCCGACGTCGTAGAAATAGAGTTTGGGAGTCTTGACCAGACGCTTACGCAAATTGGCGTGAAACGGCGGCAGGCGAAAGGCGATGTAGCTTCTCTCCAGCAGATCCAGCCAGTTCCGCACCGTCGTATGGGAAACCCCCGCATCCGAGCCCAGAGACTCGAAGTTAACCAATTGCCCAACCCGGCCGGCGCAGAGGCGGACGAAGCGCTGGAAATTCGCTACGTTGCGAATCTCGCCCAGCCGGCGCACGTCGCGCTCGACATAGGTTTCGAAATAGTCGCCGAGCGCCTGCCGCGGATCGATGCCCTGATCGTAGATCCGCGGATAAAATCCAGAATAGAGAATGTCATCCAGCGTGCCGCCGGCGCCCGACTGCTCCCTCTCGGCAAGCGTGAAGGGCAGGAGGCGCAGCAGCGCGGTTCGTCCTGCCAGCGATTGGCCTATGGCTTCGGACAGCTTGAAATGTTCGCTGCCCGTCAGAATGAAGAGGCCGTTCCGCCCCCTTTCGTCGGCAACGACCTGAAGATACGACAGGAGGTCCGGGACGCGCTGGATTTCGTCCAGGATGGCGCCTTCGTCGAGGCGGGAGAGAAAGCCGCGCGGGTCGGATTCGGCGAATTCCCGGTGATCGGGGGCTTCCAGATTGACGTAGGCAAGATCCGAAAAGGTCTCACGGCAGAGCGTGGTCTTGCCCGATTGGCGCGGCCCGGTGACGGTGACGAAGGGATATTGCCCGAAAAGCCGTTTGAGGCGGGGCGCGATTTCACGTTCGATCATAGATGCAGCTTAGCAAGAATTTGCACAAATCGCAATTTCTACTTTCAGATTGTGCAAACGCCCTTACGGCAACGATTTTTTTGGCGTTCAGCGCCGCCTCGGCACGGTCATTCCGCCGCCGCTTCGAGCAGGCAGTCGTCCGGGAGGGGTTCGACCGGGGTCAGGTCCCGGTGGTGCTGGTGGTCGGGCCGCCGGTGGCGGGTCAGCGCGTTGGCGACCGGGTTGAGGATGAGCGAGAAGATGGTGCGCGGCCACGGCGTCATGTTGATCGACGAGCCGTGGACCAGCGTGTCGCCGAAGATCAGCACAGTGCCCGGCGGCCCCTTGGCGGCGACCAGCCCGCCTTCGTCCACCAGCCCGGTCACGGTCGCGTCGTCGACCACCCAGAGCGGATAGCTCGTCGTCTCGGTGTCCAGCGTCGCCGGTGCGGCGCCGCGCCGGTGCGAGCCGCGGATGAAGACGATCGGCCCGTTGAACTCGTTCACCTCGTCGAGCAGCACGTGCAGGTTGAGCGCCAGCGGCTCGGGCACGCCGTCCTCGCCGTGATGGGTCGCGAAATCGTAGTGCCATTGCCAGACGTCGCCGGAGAAGGCCTCCTTGGCGTTGACCTTGACCTGCTGGACGTAGAGCCCGTCGCCCAGGATCTGCTTCGCCGGCTCCACAAGCCGCGGATGGCGGATCAGGCGGGCATAGACCGCGCTGCGCAGGTGCAGGGCCATCGCCGTGCGCACGGCGTCGCTGCTCTTCTCGCGGAAATTCTCCGGCCGGCGCTCGGCGAACAGACGCGGCAGTTCCGCCTTCAGGACCGCGACCTCCGCCGCCGAGAACAGCGACGGCAGGATGAGGAAGCCGTCGTCCCGGAACCGCGCGATCTGTGTTTCCGTCAGCTTCATAACGCTCTTTCGGCCGTGGCCCGCCCTGGAGCGGGAACGCTACCGGCCGGTGAATTCCGGCTTTCGTTTCGCCATGAAGGCTGCGACCCCTTCGAGATGGTCCTCGGTCCGGGCCGAGCGGATGGTGCGGTCCGCCTCCATGTCGAGGCAGGTCTTGAGGTCGGCGACGGCGGCGCGGTTGAAATTCTCCTTCATGTAGCGCAGCGCGACCGGCGGGCCGGCGGCGATCGCGCCGGCCAGTTCCCGCGCCCGCCCGGCAAGCTCGGCATCCGGCACGACCTCGTTGAAGATGCCGAGTTGGAGGGCCTCGGCCCCGTGGATCCGGCGGCCCGTGAAGTAGATCTCCTTGGCCCGCCCCGGGCCGACCAGCCGGGTCAGGAACCAGCTTCCGCCGTAATCGCCCGACAGGCCGATATTGACGAAGCCGGGGGCGAGGAAGGCGCCCTCGGATGCCAGCCGGATGTCGCAGGCGAGCGCGATCGACATGCCTGCGCCGGCCGCCGGGCCGGGCAGCGCCGCGATCGTCGGCTTGGCGAGGTGGTAGAGCCGCAGGGTCAGCGTGTCCTGCTTGTGCTGGAGGCCGCGGATCGCGTCGTCGGCGCTGCGGCGCGGCGCCTGCGCCGTTCCCTCGTTGAATGGCCGGCCCAGGCCGGTCACGTCGCCGCCGGCGCAGAAGGCGGTTCCCGCACCCGTGACGATCACCGCCCGCACATCTGGATCGGCCTCCACCCTGAGCAGCGCTTCGCGCAGCGCCGGCGTCAGCGTATCGCCCAGCGCGTTGCGCTTCTCCGGCCGGTTCAGCGTGATCGTCGCAATCCGGCTGTCGATCGCGCACAGCAGTTCGTCCGTGCCGGTGTCGAGCATTCGTGCGGCCATGTCCTGCCCCCCGGTGTTCGCCGGCCCGCGCGCCCTCACGCCGCGAGCGCCGCTACGTCTTCGGGCGGGGCGAAGCGGGGGCCGTGCCGGTCGGCGAGGGCGTGGCACTGGTCCTCGAACGCCGCGGCGCCGACCTGGCCGACCCAGGAGAGCACGCCGCCGGTATACATCGGGAAGCCCCAGCCGAGGATCGAGCCGACATCGGCGTCGGCCCGGCCGGTCACCACATTTTCGGCCCGGCAGCGCAGCGCCTCGACCGACTGGATATGGAGGAGGCGCTGCTTGACGTCTTCGACGTCCGGCTGTTCGGCGGCGCGCGGGAAATGGCGGCCGAGTTCCGGCCATAGGCATTTCGTTTCGCCGGCGCGCCCGTCCGCCGGCCAGTCGTAAAAGCCCCGGCCCGCCTTGCGGCCCGGCCGGTCCAGCGTCTCGACGAACAGCTCGAACACGTCGTCCGCCGGATGGCCGGCATACGCTTCGCCCAGGTCCTTCTTCCACTGGCGCCGGATGGCGAGCGACAGGCCGAGGCTGGTGTTGTCGACGACTTCGAGCGGACCGACAGGGAAGCCCGCGATCTTGCCGGCATTCTCGATCAGGGCCGGCGCGACGCCCTCCTTGAGCAGCGCGACGCCCTCCATGACGTAGGTGGCGAAGACCCGGCTGGTGAAGAAGCCGCGGCCGTCGTTGACCACGATCGGCGTCTTGCCGATGGCCTGGACGTAATCGAGCGCGAGCGCGACCGCGGCGTCGCCGGTCTCCGCGCCGCGGATGATTTAGACCAGCGGCATCTTCTCGACCGGCGAGAAGAAGTGGATGCCGATGAAATTCGCGGGCCGGGCGCTGGTCTTCGCGAGGCCGGTGATCGGCAGGGTCGAGGTGTTGGAGGCGAAAACGGCGTCGTCGGCGAGGCGGGCTTCGGCGGCCTTCGTCACGTCGGCCTTGATCGCCCGGTCCTCGAACACCGCCTCGATGACAAGGTCGCTGCCTTCCAGGGCGGCGTAGTCGTCGGTTGGCGCGATGCGGTCGAGCAGGGCGGCCATCCGATCCTCTTGCATCCTGCCCTGTTTCACGCGGCGTTCCAGAGGTGCCGCGGCGCGCGCCTTGCCCGCTTCGGCGGCTTCCCGGTCGACGTCCATCAGCACGCAGTCGATGCCGCGGCCGGCGCTCACCGACGCGATGCCGGCGCCCATCATGCCGGCGCCGAGGATGCCGAGCTTGCCGATCCTCGCTTTCGGGACGCCTTCGGGCCGGCCCTTGAGCTTGCGCGCCTTGGCCATTTCGAAAAAGCCGGTGCGCACCATCGCCTTGGTCACCGGATGGCGGATCATGTTGACCAGATACTTGCTCTCGACCCGGAGGCCGACATCGATGTGGCGCTGGCAGCCCTCGTAGACGCAGGACAGGATCGCCTGGACCGCCGGATAGTTGCCGAAGCTGCGCTCCCGCCCCATGGCGTTGGCTGCGGGGAACAGCTGCATCCCCGTCGGGCTTTGCACGTCGCCGCCGGGAATGCGGAAGCCCTTGCGGTCCCACGGCTGGGTCGCGTCCGGGTTGTCGAGCGCCCATTTTTTTGCCGCATCGAGCAGGTCTTCCGGCGGCACAACCTCGTCGACCAGCCCCAATTTGGCTGCCTGGGCGACCGTGTGCTTCCGGCCGTCGAGCAGCATCTTGAGGCCCGCCTGCAGGCCGAGCATGCGCGGGATGCGCTGGGTGCCGCCGCCGCCCGGCAATACGCCGAGGCCGATCTCCGGCAGGCCGATGCGCGCCTTCGGGTTGTCCGCCGCGATCCGGTAATGGCAGCACAGCGCGGTCTCGAAGCCGCCGCCCAGCGCATGGCCGTTGATCGCCGCGACGAAGGGCTTGCCGCAGGTCTCCATCGCGCGGCCGACCTTGTCGAACATGAGGAACTGGGGCAGCAGGGCCTCGACGCTCAGGTCCTCGAGAAAACCGTCGATATCGGCGCCGGCGATGAAATCGTCCTTGGCCGAGGCGATGACGACGCCCTTCACCGCATCGTCGGCGATCGCCTTTTCCACCTCGTCGCGGAAGCCGGCCATCGTGGTCTCGTTCATCACGTTGACCGGGCGGTCCGGGATGTTCCACTTGATGACCGCGATGCCGTCGGCGTCGATGCTGGTTTCGAACATGGCGGGAAAGTCCTTCGGGGGCTGGCGCAGGCTGGCCGGACTATAGGGATGGGGGGTTGAAAGACGAAGGGTCCGGGTGTCACATTCGGCCGGGAGCATCCCTGGAACAGCCGGAATTTGCCGATGAACGACGTCGCCGCGACAAGCAGGGCAGGGCAGGGCGCCGGCTCCGGCCCCGACCTTGACCCCGACCGGGGCCGCATCGCGACCGAACGGCGGGGCGGCCTGTTCCTGATCGGCATCGACCGGCCGGCGAAGTTCAACGGCTTCACGCCGGAAATGTGCACGGCGCTGGCGCAGGCCTTTACCGATTACGAGGCCGACGACGAACTGCGCTGCGCCGTGGTCCATGCCGCGGGCGCGCATTTCACCGCCGGACTGGAGTTGAGCGCCTTCGACATCACGGAGCCGGATTTCTTCCCGCGGGACCTGGTCGACCCGTTCGACCTGCGCCCGCCGTTCCGCACCAAGCCGGTGGTCGCGGCGGTCAAGGGCATCTGCTTCACGCTGGGCATCGAACTGATGCTGGCGGCGGACATCGCGGTCGCCGAGGAAGGGACGCGTTTCAGCCAGCTCGAGGTCAAGCGCGGGCTGATGGCCTTCGGCGGCGCGACCATCCGCTTCGTCGAGCGCGCCGGCTGGGGCGACGCCATGCGCTGGCTGCTGACCGGCGACGAGTTCGACGCCGAAACCGCGCTGCGCCTCGGCTTCGTGCAGGAGGTCGTGCCGCAGGGCGACGGCCTGGACCGCGCCGTCGAACTCGCCGCAAGGATCGCGAAACAGGCGCCGCTCGCCGTGCGCGCGAGCCGGGAAAATGCCGCCATCTCGGTGCGGCAGGGGCCGGACGCAGCGGTCCGGGCCTTCCGGGGCCAGCTTGCAGAGATCGCGGCGAGCGAGGATTTTGCGGAGGGCGTCCGCTCCTTCGTCGAGCGGCGCGAAGCCGAATTCAGGGGACGTTAGGAGGCCCGTTCATGCCCGACTACGACAATATCCGCCAGCAGCACGACATGGGCGGCCTCGACAAGGGGCCGGTCGCGCCGTCCCAGCACGAGATCGAGCCGTGGGAGAAGCAGGTCGAGGCGACCATGCGGCTGCTGTCGATGCGCGAGGACAAGATCGTCACCGTCGACGAGCTGCGCCGGGGCATCGAGGAACTGCCGCCGGAGCTCTACGACACGATCGGCTATTACGAGCGCTGGATCATGTCGCTGAGCAACATCCTGGTCGAAAAGGGCGTGCTCGACCGCGCCGAACTCGACGCGCGGGTGCGCGAACTGGAGGCCGGGGCATGAGCGCGCCGTCTTTCCGGCCCCGCTTCGGTCCGGGCGACGCCGTCACCGTGTCGGCCCGCTTCCCGACCGGCCGGCGGCATCTCCGCACACCCTTCTACATCCGCGGCAAGACCGGCGCGGTCGAGCGGGTGTGCGGCGCCTACAGGAACCCGGAGGAACTCGCCTTCGGCACCTACGACGGCGCGCGCCTCCCGCTGTACCGGGTGCGCTTCGACCAGGCCCATGTCTGGGACGACTATGCCGGCAACCCGGCCGACACGATCGATATCGAAATCTACGAAACCTGGCTCGAGCCGGCCGGCGGCCCGGCCCATGGGGGAGACGACAGCAATGCCGCATGATTCCCACGAACACGCAGCCATCGAGGCCGACGAGCCGCAGGGCTACTACCAGCATCTCGTCGCGGCGACGCGCAGCCTGCTGATCGAGAAGGGCGTGTTCAGCGCCGGCGACATGCGCGCGATGATCGAAAAGATCGACGAGCGCTCGCCGGCCGTCGGCGCCAGGATCGTCGCCCGCGCCTGGACCGATGCCGCGTTCAAGGAACGGCTGCTCGCCCAGGGCAAGAAGACGATGAAGGAGGAGATGGACATCGACCCGGTGGTCGCCGACATCGTCGTCGTGGAGAACACGGCCGACGTCCACAACGTGGTCGTCTGCACCCTGTGTTCCTGCTACCCGGTCTTCATACTCGGCCGGCCGCCGGACTGGTACAAGAACTACGCCTACCGCAGCCGGACGGTGCGCGACCCGCGCGGCGTGCTGCGGGAGTTCGGCACGGAGATCGACCCCGGCCGCGAGGTCAGAGTCCACGATTCGACCGCCGACATGCGCTATCTCGTGCTGCCCATGCAGCCCGAAGGCACCGAAGGCTGGCCGGAGGACAAGCTGGCCGGAATCGTCACCCGCGACACCATGGTCGGCGTCGCCGAAGTGCGGGCGGCGGGGTAGGGGCGCGTCATTTGTTGCCGGGATGTAGGGGAGGGTTTGAAACCCTCCCCACGATGCTGGCGGATACCGCTTCGCTATGCTGTCGGGCGGCGACTGAAAAACCTTCCTTCGTCCCCGCTACACGCGGCCCTTCAGCTCCGGGGCGTCGGGGGCGTAGCGGCGGGCGCGGAAGATCCAGTTCAGTTCGGTGCCGAAAATCCGCGAATAGGCGGTATGGGGCGACAGGTATTCCCACACCACGTCGCCGTCCGGGGTGACCTCGAACAGGCAGCCGCGAGCGCCCTCGCAGATGAAGGTGTTGCCGCTCCACAGGCGCTGCACGCCGGAAATATTGGCCGAATAGAAGCTCTGCGGCGGCTTCGCGTCGTAGCGCCAGACGATCTCCTTCGTCTGCGGATCGATCTCGAAGATATGCGAGAACATGTCGTCGGTCCGGCCGTGGAAGCCGTTGGCGAAGATCAGCACGTTGCCGTTGTCGATGAAATGGCAATCGTGCTGGTGGCCGAGGACGGGATCGCACATTTCCCACACGATCTGCCCGGAGTCCCGGTCGACGATGCAGATCAGGTTGAGCACCCGGAAGCTCAGCATCACGTTGCCGTCGTCGAGCGGCGCGCAGGTATTGGCATGGCCGAATTCGGCCCGGTCGCAGATGCCGCAGATCGGATACTTCTCGATCTCGATGTCGCGAATCCGCCATTCCCACACCGTCCTGCCCGACGGGTCGATCTCGCGCACGAGGTCGCCGTATATCTTGCCGTCCACTTCCGTGCCCGGCAGGCCGCCCTGCACCCGCCGTGCGGTCGCGTCGTCGAGCAGGTCCCAGGCGATGTAGAGGGTGTTGCCGTTCTCGAGCCGGCGCGCATCGTGATGGTGGTTCTCGTCGTAATGCTCCCAGACGATGTTGCCGTCCCAATCGTATTCGCGCAGCAGGCCGCCCTTGCCCGCCATGAGCGACGGGCCGTCGAGCGTGGCCTGGGTGACGAACAGGTTGCCGTCGCCGGTCAGCTGGCAGAGGTTGACGCCGCCCAGGCCCTGAAGTGCCCATTCGTGGACCGGCCGGCCCTCCATGTCGATCAGGAAGGCGCGGTCGCTCCGGATCGCCGAGAACAGCGTGAATCCCGGCGTTGCGCGCGCTTTGTCATGGGTCCTGAGACCCGGTTCGGGATTTTGCATTCCGCGGCCCCTACCGGCTGCCCGACCACCAATCCCGCGGTCGCAGCCGTTGTGCACGGCTTGACCGGTCGTCCAGCCAGAGCGCCAGCCGGCGCAGCGGCGAGAGGGCGAGGCGCAGCCACAGCCGGTTCGTCCAGCGCCGGAAATCCCGGTTGAAGGGACAGACGCGCAGGCAGATCGCGCAGTCGGAGGCCAGCTTCGCCCAGTATCCGAAACACTTCTCGGCATCCGACGTCCACTTCACCACACCCCGGATGGCGGACCGGTTCGGGCGGTCGGCCTTCGGCGGGCCGTAGGGCAGGGCGTTCACCGGGCAGGCGTCCGCGCAGCGCGTGCAGACGGCGCAGAACTCCGCGACGCCAAGCTTGCGCGGCGCATCGTGCGCCAGCGGCAGGTCGGTGAAGATCTTGGAGAAGCGCAGGCGCGGGCCGGTCTCCGGGGTGATGACGAGCTGGTTGCGGGCGTATTCGCCCAGACCGGCCTTGAGGGCGTAGGGAATCACGAGCGCCGTGTCGTTCATGGAGGCGACCGCCCGGTAGCCGAGCGCCCGGATATAGGCCGCGGTCTGCATGACGATGGCCGCCTCGTGGCTGTACTCCCGCCCCGTCGCCGCACCGGCCAGCGCGGAGGGGTAGGTCGCGACCAACCCCTCGTCCATTTCGTGGCCGAGCACGATGACGCTTTCCAGGTCGTCCGGCAGACCCGCCGGCGCCTCGGAGAAGTCGCGCACGTCGACCCGCGACTCATAGGTCCATCGCTCGTCGTATCCGGTGATTCCGCACAGGCTCGCGCCGAAAAACCGGGCGACCTTCTTGATCTCGGCCGCCATGGCCGCCCGGTCCTCGACAACGACTTTCTCCGCGACGACCGGCGTGTCGTCCGAGATCGCCGCCTGGAATCCTTCCCGCCGGCCCTGCCCGACATGGCGGTTGGTGATGAGGTCGGAGATCAGCCAGGAGGCGTTGCGGAGCGCGAAATCCCGCTGGTTGAAGCCGTCGCCCCGGCGCGCGGTGAAATCCGCCCGGTAAGAGTCGAAGAAGGCGTCCGACTCCTTCGTGCGCACGCGCTCGTCCCAGAAGGCCCGCGTGAAGACATCGTCGATCTGCCGGAACGGCGTAAAGTCCCCGGTCGTCTCGATCCCCGCCGCCGCATCGCTCTCGGCGTAGCGCGCCCGCCAGCGCGTGCGGCGGTCTTCGAGGCTTTCCTCGTTTTCGGGCCAGCTCATCGGACCGAGTCTAACCCGGATTTCCCGCCAGGGTCACGGCCTGCCTGCCGGGTTGGGCCGAACGGGTAACCCTACCGCCGCCACTCCGTATCCTGCCCCAGGGCGATCACATCCTTGCGGACCTGCTGGGTGCGGGCGAGGCGGGCCATGATGGCATCGGCGTCGCTGCGCCGGACCGCGCGGCGCAGGGCCGAGAGGTCCTCGGTGAAGCGGTCGAGCATCTCCAGCACCGCTTCCCGGTTGGTCAGGAACACGTCGCGCCAGAAATCCGGCTTGGTGGCGGCGATGCGGGTGAAGTCGCGGAAGCCGCCGGCCGAGAATTTGACGACCTCGGCCTGCACGTCCTCCTCCAGCTCGGTCGCCGTGCCGACGATGGTGTAGGCGATCAGGTGCGGCAGGTGCGAGGTCATGGCGAGCACCAGGTCATGGTGCAGCGGGTCCATGATCTCGATCTCGGAGCCGGCGGCGCGCCACAAGGCGGCGACGGTTTCGACTGCCGCCGGGTCCGTCCCTTCCGGCGGGGTCAGAATGCACCAGCGGTCCTCGAACAGTTCGGCGAAGCCGGCATCGGGGCCGGAAAATTCCGTGCCGGCGATCGGGTGGCCGGGCACCAGATGGACCCCGTCAGGCAGGGGCGGGCCGAGGGCGGCGATCGCGACCTGCTTGGCCGAGCCGACGTCGGTGACGATAGCGCCGGCCTTGAGATGCGGGCCGATCGCCTCGGCCAGTCCGGCGTAGCCGCCCAGATGGATCGCGACGACGATCAGGTCGGCGCCGGCGACCGCCTCCGCCGGGTCCTCGACCGCCCGGTCGACGATGCCGAGCTCGAGGATGCGCGCCCTTGTCTCGGCGCGGCGAGCGCAGCCGACCAGCTCGTCGGCCAGCTTCTCGCGCCGCATGACGCGCAGCAAAGACGAGCCGATCAGGCCGGTGCCGATCACCGCGGCCCGGCCGAAACGGGGCGCGCTGCCGCTCATCGGCCGACGAAGGCCCTGAGCGAGGCCACCACCGCCCGCATTTCGTCCTCCAGGCCGACGGTGATGCGCAGGAAGTCCGGCAGGCCGTAGCCGGCGACCGGCCGTGGAATGATGCCGTCGCCCTTCAGATGTGCTTCCGCCGTCGCCGCGTCCCGGCCCTCTTCGGCGGGAAACCCGACCAGCACGAAATTGCCGATGCTGGGCAGGACGGTCAGTCCGAGCTGTTCGACCTGCTCGGCGAACCAGGGCAGCCAGATGTCGTTGTGCGCCCGTGCCCGGTCGATATGGCCGACATCGTCGAGCGCCGCCAGCGCCGCCGCCTGGGCCGCTGCGTTGACGTTGAACGGCCCGCGCGTCCGGTGCAGCACGTCGCACACCGCCGGAGCGGCAAAGCACCAGCCGACCCGGAGCGCGGCGAGGCCGTAGATCTTGGAGAAGGTGCGCATCATCGCGACATTTTCATACGCCTCCGCCAGTTCCAGCCCGTCGGTATAGTCGTTGCGCGTGACATATTCGGCATATGCGGCGTCGACGACGAACAGGACGTGCGGGGGCAGGCCGGCATGGAGGCGTTCGACCTCCCCGGCGGTGACGTAGCTGCCGGTCGGGTTGTTCGGGTTGGCGAGGAAGACGATCTTCGTCCGCTCGCTGACCAGTTCCAGCATGGCGTCGATATCGGCGCGGTAGTCGGTCTCCGGGGCCATGACCGGGGTTGCGCCGGCCGCCAGCGTCGCGATCGGATACATGGCGAAGCCGTGCCGGCTGAACAGCACCTCGTCGCCCGGCCCGGCGTAGGCCTTGGTGACAAGGCCGATGATCTCGTCGCTGCCGTTGCCGACGACGATCCGGTCGGGATCGATTCCGTTGCGCGCGCCGAGCGCCCGGCGCAGGTCCGCCGCGCCGCCTTCGGCATAGCGGTGCAGCGAATCCTTCGCCGCCGCGTAGGCCGCGATGGCCTTCGGGCTCGGCCCGAGGGCGCTTTCGTTGCTCGCCAGCCGAATCGGGTCGTCGAAGCCGGGCAGGCCGCCTTCGCCGCCGACATAGCGGGCGATCTTCATGATGCCCGGCCTGGGCTGCGGGCGCTGTTCAGACGCGCTCATGGCGCATGCTCCATAGGAGTGACGGAATGCGCGGCACTAAATCAGATTACCAGCGGCGCCGGGAACCGGCCCAATTGCAGCACCGGGCGATCGTCGGCCGACCCCGTATTTTCCGGCGCGTCGGCCAACTCGCCGTCGACGGCGAGCACGGCCCGGCCGTCGGGCAGGGAGCACAGGGTCTCGATCGCCGGATCGTCGGGCACTGCGTCGAGCGGCACGATGGCGACCGTGAGGTCGTCGCCGCTTTCCTCGGCGACACCGCGACCGACCGCGATCCAGCCGCCGCCCGGCACGGTGAAGGGCAGGCGCCACAGCAGGGCGCAATCCGGCCGCGCGGCCAGCAGATCCGCCGCCGCCTTCCAGGCGTCGCCGTCGAGCACCGGAAAGAGCGCGATGTCCGCTTCGCCGCTCGCCACGTCCACGATCGGGCTGGCCGCCCAGGAATAGCGCTGGCTGGTGCCGAAATGGAGCCGCGCGGTTTGTTCCGCCGCCCTGTCCGCCGCGGCGACGACAAGCGGCCGCTGGACCGCGATGGACGCGCCGATGACCTCGCGCCAGACCGCGTGGATTGCCGTCGGGTCCATCGGTCCGTCGTAACGCGCGATCAATGCCCGGATCAGGGCCGCTTCCCTGCCCGGACGATGCACCGGCGCGCCGTCGTCCGCCGTCCCGCCGGCGCTCTTGGCGGCGCCGACCTGCTGCGCAATCTCTACCCGCTCGGTAATGGCGGCGAGCATACGGGAATCGACATCGTCGATCCGGGCGCGCAGCGCGGCGAGGGTATCGGCAAGAGCGGCCGCGGCCTTGTCGCTGTCGGCAGGCATATCGAGGCGTTGTCCCGGTATCGCGGGAGAGAGTTGCGCCTCCTCCCCTACACCGGCCGGGGCATGGCGTCCATGTTCCCGCCATCTCGACAACCGCGCCGCATATGCCATATCAGCGTTCCGCAGCCCAAATTGCCGCCGAGCGCGTCCATGCCGATCAAGATCCCCGACGACCTGCCCGCCGCCAACATCCTGCAGAAGGAAGGCGTCGACGTAATGCGCGAGCAGGATGCCGTCCGGCAGGATATCCGGCCGCTCAGGATCGCCCTGCTCAACCTGATGCCGAAGAAGATCGAGACCGAGACGCAGCTCTCGCGGCTGATCGGTTCCAGCCCGCTGCAGGTCGAGATGACGCTGGTCTCGCCGTCACACTACATTCCGTCGAACACGCCGCAGGAGCACATGCTCGCCTTCTACAAGCCGTGGGCGGACATCCGCGACGAGAAGTTCGACGGGCTGATCGTCACCGGCGCGCCGGTCGAGGAGATCGAGTTCGAGGAGGTCAAGTACTGGGACGAGCTGGAAGCGATCATGGACTGGTCGAGGACCAACGTCCATTCCAGCTTCAACATCTGCTGGGGCGCCCAGGCGCAGCTCTATCATCACTACCGCGTCCCGAAATATCTGCTGCCGCGCAAGATTTCCGGCGTCTTCGGCCATCGCGTGGCGCGGCGCACCGACCCGATGGTGCGCGGCTTCAACGATGTCCTGCCCGTGCCGGTCTCGCGCTACACCGAATGCCGCGCCCGGGACATCGAGAAGCACGAGCCGCTGAGTATCGTGCTCGAATCCGACGAGGCCGGCGTCTGCATGGTGACCGACAGGGCGCTCAACGCCGTCTACATGTTCAACCATCTCGAATACGAATCGCGCACCCTCTACAACGAATATGTCCGGGATATAGAGGCGCGTCCGGATACGGTGCGCATTCCGGAAAACTATTTTCCCCACGACGATCCGTCGAAGACCCCGCGCAACACCTGGAAGGCGCACGGCCATCTGCTGATGGGCAACTGGATCAACAAGCTCTACCAGACCACGCCGTTCGCGATGGACGAGATCGGCGGCGGCGCTTAGGAGGATTCTCTCGCCGCCGCCGGGCGCACCGGGGCGGGCAGGATGCGGAAGGGCGAGCGCACCGGCAGCGCGACGGCGGAATAGACCTGCTTGGTCGCCTCGGTGAGCGTCACGCCCGCGATCAGGCCGAGCCAGCGCTCGCCGGCCCGTTCCCAGGCCCGCGCGGTCGACAGGATCGCGCGACGCCGGATCGGCGGGGCGAACAGGGCGGCCTCGCTGCGTACCGGGGTGAACTGGGTCTCGCGCAGCAACTGGCGGATCTGGCCTTCCGAGAAGGGCCGGCCCTGGCCGAACGGCGTGCGCTCAAGCCGGGCCCAGATGCCGCGCCGGTTCGGCGCCACGACGATCATCCGGCCACCGTCGGACATGACGCGCCAGCATTCGGCCAGCATCGGGCGCAGGGCCTCGCTCGCCTCGACGGCGTGGATCAGCAGCAGCCGGTCGATGCAACCGTCGGGCAGGGGGAACATCGTTTCGTCGGCGAGGCCCGCGGCGACCTTGCCGCCCAGGGTCCATTGCAGGATGCCCTGTTGCGGCGGCATGAGGGCGCAGACCCGCACCGCCTCGCGGTGGAATGTGCGCAGATAGGGCGTCGCATAGCCGAAGCCGAGCACCGTCGCGCCGCCGACATTGGGCCACATCAGGCGCAGCTTGCGTCGGATCAGCCGCCGCGCCATCAGGCCGGTCGGCGAGGCGTAAAACGCATGCAGGTCGGCAACGTCGGTCCACATGGGGGGTCATTTTAAGGGCGACCCGCCCGCGCGCAACGCCGGGGCTTGGCGGATGGATCGGCCCAAGCCATCGCCGTAGACCGTGGGCCGGACCCGGATTCTTCACCACTGAATTTCCCTGACGATTCGCAATTGGCCTGCGCTGCGCCACCGGTACCAAACAGTTTGCGAGGACCAAATCTTGCCACCCCGGATGGAGCGAAGCGGAAATCCGGGGTCCAGAGTCGCCCGGCACGGCCTAGCCTCACGGCTCTGGGCCCCGGATTGAATCCGGGGCGGCAAGGAAAGGGTTCGCGATACGCGCCGCTGGCGTCGCGTCAATCCTTGACGACCGAGCAATCGAGAACGAATGCCGTCAATACCTGCGCGCGTCTTCGACAATGCCGTGGACCGACGGTTCTCCGAGGCTGTGGCTCTTTTGAAACGCCTTTAGGCCTGCAATTGCCGATAGCACTTTTTCGCGATCGCGCGGCCGGAAGGGGATCAGTTCGGCCACCGGCCGGTTGTGCCTGGTGATGACGAACCGCTCCCCGGCCTCGACGCACCGGAGCAGCCGGGGAAGATGGGTTTTCGCTTCGAGTACACCGATTTCGGACACGGGGCGACCTCATGCCGGAAGCAAGATTCGACCAGTCACAAGCTGTTCTGACCAAGAAGAACAGTCAAGCGGCGGCGGTGAATTCGGCGACTGAAATGCCGCATTAACGCCAATACTCCCGCCAAAAGACTGGACAGCTTTCTTGGAAACGACACCTACCCGCGCATGAAGCCGGCGATGTCCGGCGTCGACATCGAAGTGTCGACATAGGCGAACGTCCCCTTTTCCAGCGCCTCGGCCGCCGCCTCGACCATGCCGGTCATTGCCGCGCGGTACAGCGAGGTCGCGAGGCTGATGCGCCGCGCCCCGGCTGCTGCGACATCCGCCGCGGGAAAGGATCTGCCACGGACGCCGACCATGAAATTGACCGGTTTCGACACGGCCTGGCACACCGCGCGGACCGCGGCGATGTCCGGCAGCGCCGGCGCCATCAGGACGTCGGCGCCGGCCCGCTCGTAGGCCTGTAGCCGGGCGATGACCTCGTCGAGGTCCGGGAGGCCGCGGATGAAACATTCGCTCCGCCCGGTGAGCGTGAATCGGAAGCCCACGGAACGGGCGGCTTCGGCCGCCGCGGCGATGCGTTCGGCGGCCAGGCCGCGGTCGTAGAACGGGGAGTCCGGATCGCCGGTATAATCCTCGATCGAACAGCCGACCAGGCCCGCCTCGGCCGCCCGCGTCACGGTCGTCGCCGCGGCCTCGGGCTCGTGGCCGAAGCCGTTCTCCAGATCGCCCGAAACCGGCAGGTCGACCGCATCCGCGACGGCGCGGGCATGGTCCAGGGCCTCGTCGCGCGTGACCTCGCCGTCGCGCCGGCCGAGCGTGCCGGCAAAGCCGCCGCTCGTCGTCGCCAGCGCCGCGAAGCCCAGACCGGCCAGGATGCGGGCCGAACCGGCATCGAACGCGTTTGCGAGGATGAATGGCTCCGCGCCCATGTGCAGGGCATGGAAGCGCTCGGCCTTTTCAGCCTGGGTGGGGCGATCGTCGGCCATCGGTCTGTCACCTTCCGCAGCGGTTTAACGGTTTGATGGTGGAGGGGCTGTTGCCCGCCTGTCAACGGCCCGCCTGTCGATGGACATCGCCGCGCGGCCCGGTTGCAGTTTGCGCACGACTGTTGGCCCGGTCCGGACACAATGCTAGATATCGGCGGCATCCCATTCTACTGCCGGATACATAGCGATGTCGCAGCTGGAAGTCGTCCGCATTCCCGTGCTCAACGACAACTATGTCTGGCTGGCCCGTGAGCCGGAGCGGAATCTGACGGCGGTGGTGGACCCGGCGGTTGCCGACGCGCCGCTCGCCGAGGCCGCGCAACGCGGCTGGGCGATCACCCATATCCTCAACACCCACCACCACGGCGACCACACCGGCGGCAACCGCGAGATCAAGGCCGCGACCGGCTGCACCATCGTCGGCCCGCGCGCCGACCGCGACCGGATTCCCGGCATCGATATCGAGGTCGGCGACGGCGACACCTACGATTTCGGCGGCGCCCGCGCCGAGGTTTTCGACGTGCCGGGCCACACCCGCGGCCACATCGCCTACTGGTTCGCCGGCAGCGACGCCCTGTTCTGCGGCGATACCCTGTTCCTGCTCGGCTGCGGCCGCCTGTTCGAGGGTACGCCGGCGCAGATGTGGACCAGCTTGGGCAAATTGCGCGCCCTGCCGGACAGCGCCAACGTCTATTGCGCCCACGAATACACCCAGGCCAACGCGCGCTTCGCCGTCACCGTCGATCCGCAGAACGCCGACCTGACGGCGCGGGCCGCGGAGATCGACCGGATGCGCGCCGCCGGCATCGCGACCGTGCCCGGCAAGCTCGGCGTCGAGAAGCGCACCAACCCGTTCCTGCGCGCCGACAGCGCCGGCGTCGCCGCTGCGGTCGGCCTCGCCGGCGGCTCGCCGGTCGAGGTCTTCGCCGAGGTCCGGCAGCGCAAGGACGTGTTCCGGGGCTGACCGCCGCCCCTTTTCCCCCGGGCCCGAATCCCGACCGAAAACCCGACAAGCCCCTTACAGGCCCCTACAGGATAGACCGATGAAACTGTTTGCCGCCCTGGCCTCCCCCTTCGTGCGCAAGGTCCGTATCTTTGCCATGGAATGCGGTCTCGACGACCGGATCGAGCTGCACGTCCTTGCGACCGCGCCGCACCAGCCGGACCCCGCGCTCGCCGCCGTCAACCCGGTCAAGAAGATCCCGACCCTGGTGACCGACGACGGCGCGGTGCTTTACGATTCCGGCGTCATCACCGACTATCTGAACGCCGAGAGCGGCTGCCGGCTGGTGCCGGCCGACGGTCCGGCGCGCTGGACCGCCAAGCGGCAGGAAGCGCTCGCCGACGGCCTGCTCGACGCCGCCGTGCTGTGCCGCTACGAGACCTTCGTCCGGCCCGAAGAGAAACAATGGGACGGCTGGATCGCGGCCCAGATGGGCAAGATCGACGGTGCGCTGGAACAGATGAGCGCGGAGGTGGCGGACCTCGGCGACCCGGCGGCGGCGGAGACGAGCCTCGGCGCGATCGGTTTCGGCTGCGCCCTCGGCTATCTCGATTTCCGCTCCCCCGACAAGGACTGGCGCAGCGGGTGGCCGGCGCTGGCCGACTGGTACGCGACCTACGCAAAGCGCCCGGCCATGCAGGCGACCGTGCCGAGCGGGTAGGGGCTACCGCTATGACCGGCGACCTCGCGCTGTATTGGGCGCCGACCTCGCCGTTCGCCCGTGTCGTCATGGCGGCGGCCCACGAACTGGGCGTGGCCGGCCGCTTCCGGCTGGTCGAAGCGACCGTCGAAAATATCGTCGATGTCGTGTCGCCGGCGAACCCGCTGGCGCAGATCCCGACGCTGGACCTCGGCGACGGTACGATCCTCTACGATTCGGCCGTGATCGTCGCCTGGCTGGATGCGCAATTCGGCGGTGCCCTGGCCTCGCCGCTGGGCGGCGCAGGCGACGACCGCTGGCGCATTGCCGCTCGCACTGCAGCCGCGACCGGCCTGATGGATGCGGCGGTCGCCGAACGGCACCTGTCGCTTCAGCCCGAGGGCCACCGGCCAGACGGGTTCATCGAGCGGCTGCGCGGCCGCCGGGCGCGCGTGCTGACCCGTCTGGGCGAAACCGTCGCGCCGGTCGACGCGCCGGTGACGACCGACGCCATCGCGGCCGGCTGCGCCCTCGGCTATCTCGATTTCCGTTATCCGGACGAGGACTGGCGCAGCGGCCGTCCGGCGCTGGCGTCCTGGTACGACGGCTTCAGCCGCCGCCCGGCTATGCAGGCGACCGAACCGGGCGGGTAACGGGCGCGCTACGGGGCGCCGCGAGAATCCCCTTTCCCCTTGAGGATTCCTCTGTGAAAGGGTGTGCCGGCAACGGAGGGGAACGGTCCAGACGTCGGAAAACGGCCGGATTTTGAATAAATGTTCAAAATCATTTCGTCTAAGTCTTTGAAATTGCTCTGTTTTAGAATTTAACAGACCGTTCTATTTAATTTGATTTTTTTGGCACCCGGCATCCCTAACCCTTTGGAATCGTTGGAAAGACGCCTCTCGAAAATGCGCAAAAACAATTTCGATAGGAAATTTTACAGCCTCTTGGACGAACGGGAGTGCCGCTCGACACTCGACACCCGCGGGCGGCGTCCTTCGAGACGGGGCTTCGAGACGCCCCGGATCAAGTCCGGGGCTCCTCAGCCCCTCCTCAGGATGAAGCCCTTCGAGACGGCTCAGGCGTTCGCCTTCGCCTCCTCAGGATGAAGGGTTGTGTTTGCTTCACCAATACAGCTTCATCCTGAGGAGAGGCTGAGGAGCGATCCGTCAGGATCGCGTCTCGAAACCTCGTCTCGAAGGACGAAACGCCCGTCTCGAAGGACGGAATGACGGGCGGAGGCGCTGTGCGAAGAGGTCTCGGCCGGCCGCGGCAGGCGCACTTCGGGCGTTGACGGGGCCGATATAGGGCGCGGAATCTACAGTGTCAAGGAATATTATCGAAAAAAAGGAAATATTTTAGGAGAGCGGCCCGGCGGAGCCTGCCGTAAGGGGAGTGAGACCAACGCGCCGAAGGGCGTCCGGCTTGCTGATGTCGGATGGTCCGCGACCTTGTGGGCGGTCCGGGCCATCGTCCACGCGGCTCGATTTGCTGTACGCAGTGGCATGTACATGGATAATCGCCTGCCTGACGAAACGGAGAAGCCATGGACCTGGATGTCGAACGCCTGCTCGGCGCCGTGGAGCGCACGGTGTCGTCCCCGGAGCGCGACGGACAGGCCGCGCGCGCGGTCACCCTCGCGCGCAGCTACGCGACGACGGTGGAGGACCTCTGGGACGCCGTGACGAGCGCGGAACGAATCCCGCGCTGGTTCCTGCCGGTCAGCGGCCGCCTCGAACCCGGCGGTCGCTACCAGCTGGAGGGAAACGCAGGCGGCACGATCAGGCGCTGCGAGCCACCTTCGCATCTCGGGCTGACGTGGGAGTTCGCCGGTGACGTGAGCTGGGTGGAGGCGCGTCTGTGCAGCGACGGTACCGGCCGTTCGCGCCTTGCGATTACGCATACCGCGCCGGTGTCGGACCACTGGCACGAGTTCGGTCCCGGCGCCGTCGGCGTCGGCTGGGAGATGGGCCTGCTGGGGATGGAACTGCACCTTGCGCGGCCGAACGAACCCAAGCTGGACGCTGCAACGTTCCACACGACCCGTGACGGAAGGGCGCTCATCCTCGGAAGCAGCGCGGCGTGGGGCCGGGCGGCCGAGGCAGCGGGAACGGACCCCGA